>JAYVJQ010000254.1:0-7830 GCA_043769055.1 Allobrachymonas sp. | reverse complement strand
CCCCTTGTTTCCCAACAACGCCTTGCTGCCGTTCAGCCGGGGGATCAATAAGGGCTGAATCGGCATCCCCGTGTTTTCAGAAAATACTCTGGCAACCGGGTTGATGTTGACCTGCCCGTGTTTGACTCCAGGGCGCGGTGTGTCGTGTCGACTTGCGTATTATAAATCCGCTACATACCCAGTCAATTATGAAAATTGGAATCTATATTCTAATTCGACCATAAAGAGTGATTTTCTGCACAGTTTCTTGGGTTTGCGCTATGGTTTTGTGTGCAAAAACCCTCAAAGCTGACAGAACTGAGCTGCCAGAGACGACAATACGCGATTCGTCTGAAGCAATACCAGCCCTCGGCTGACCTCCAAGCATGGCAAAGAAAAAACGTAGTTCGAGTCCTAAAGAGCCTCCCAAGGCTTCTCAAAAGCTGACAGTATCGGTGGAGGTGAGCAACCGCCCCTCTGAGACATTGAATCCTACGGCGGCAGATGGCTGGGCCGGGCAGGATGCCTCGGGCACAGCATCAACGGCTAGCTTCAAGCCCGCCAAACCAGCCAAGCCTATGCTGGCCATGCCGGTGGAAATTGGCAAAGGCGATTGGACGGCGATCATTTTGAGTTTGATGATTTTTTTTACGCCAGCCTTGGGCGTGCCCAATGAGTTTATGTTGCAAGACACGCTCAAATCCATCATCGTGGCTTTTATGGGCTTGGGCGCTGCATTGATTTTGTTTTGGCGGCAGCGCAACCGGCGCGATGCGATGCGCTGGCATTTTGTAATGTGGCTGCCGATCATGCTGTGCGTGTATGCCTTGGGCAGTATGGTCTGGGCGCATACATTTTTAGCGGGTGTGGAGGCGGTACGGTGGTTTTTGTTTGCGGTGATCCTCTGGCTGGTGCTCAATAGTTTCACGCGCGAGCGACTGCCCATGCTGGGTTGGGCGATTCATCTGGGTGCGCTGGCAGTGGCGCTGTTGGGTGCTTCGCAGTTTTGGTTTGATGTGCGGTTTATTCCGCAAGGGCCGAATCCGGCAGCTACCTTTGTGAACCGCAACTTCGCAGCCGAATTTGTGTGTATGACGCTGGTGTTCTCTGCTTGGCTGATCATGCGGGAGCGGCGCACCGGGTTTTTACTCTTTCTATCGCTCACAACGGCGTTTCACTTTTTGTTTTTGATGATGTGTGGCACACGTTCGGCTTTGCTCGGCAGCTACGCGAGTTTTGGATTCATCGCTATTTTGGCTTGGAAATTTCGCAGCCTGCTGGCGTTTCCACGCTGGCAATCTGAGCAGCGCATTGTGGTGCCTGCGGCGATGCTCGCGGTCATTTTGGGCTTTGGTTTTATCCCCTCCGGCAGTTCTTCACCGGAGCTTAAGGGAATGACTCCGTTTGAGCGCGTCATTAAACGAACGGGCGAAATTCGCGCGGGTGATGCGTCGCTCAATGTGCGCTTGGTGATGTGGAAAGCCTCGTTGACGATGATCCAAGCGCGGCCTTTCTCAGGCGTGGGCGCAGGAACTTGGGAGGCCGATATTCCGCTGTATCAAGCCAAGGGCTCGCAGCTAGAGACTGATTACTACGTTCACAACGAAATCATCCAAGTTGTAGCGGAGTATGGCATTGTGGGCTGGCTGTTTTTGCTGGGTCTGATTGCCTACAGCTTGCGTAGCGCGTGGTTGACCTTCCGAGCCAAAACTGAAACTGAGATGCAAGAAGGCTTGATTCGAGCGGTGGCGCTGACCAGCATGCTGGCCCTCATGATTACTTGCAACATCGGTTTCCCATGGCGCTTGGCCACCACGGGCGTGATGTTTGCCATTTGCTTGGGGCTTTTGGCCGCTTGCGATGCGCGAACAGGCGTGCGCAATTGGTTGGGCGCCAAGCGATTGGAATGGTCGCCCGGCTATTCACAGGCCGCCACCCTGGCCACGCTGCTGAGCTTGGGGCTGGCTGCCTACATCTCTTACTTGGCCGCAGAGTGCGAGAAAAAGATTGTGAATTCGGTCAAGATGGCTTTGTCCATCTCGGCTTCCGGCGATCCTAATAATCCGCGCTTTGACAAAATGAAGCGCGAGATGCTGCAATTGGCGCGTGAAGGCATCGCCATCAATCCGCATTATCGCAAGATTACACCCATGTTGGGCGATGAGTTGGCCAGGTGGGGTGATTGGAAAAATGCCGTTTGGGTGTGGGAGAGTGTGCTTAGCTCTCGCCCCTATGTTGCCGCGATTGCGACCAATGTGGCGCGTGGGCATTTGGCGCTGGGCAATCCGAGTCAATCGATGGAGTTTTTACAGCAGGCCAAAAAAGTTCAGCCCACAGCGCTCAGCGTGCGCTCCTTGGAGGTCATTTTGCTCTCACGGACGGGCAAAGAGGCCGAAGCATTGAAAATCGTGCGCCAAGCCTATGCAGACAAAGCCATGGACCTGGATCTGATGAACTCGGCCTACATCTTGGCAATTCGCGCCAGCGATTTCCCATTTGCGATTCAAGCCTTAACATTGCGCAATCAAGCTGTTCCTTCTCAAGCGGTGGATGGGTGGCTCAAAATTGGCAGCGTGTATGACAAATACTTAAGCGATGAAGCCAAAGCAGTCGAGGCGTATCGCAAAGCCTACGATGCGGGCAATAAATCGCAAAACGTGCTGGCGCAGATTCCAGCGGCATATCACGGACGCATGGCCTTGCCTTGATCTTTAAATACGCCAGTGCATCGAGCGCTGGCGTACCACAGGCACTTGGCCATCATGAGAGTGTGTGGCTTCTGTGATGGTCAATTCACCGCTGGCCTGCAGCACGGCCACCCAGCTCGTTCGCGTGCCGTAGCGCGGTTGGTGGGCAGGATGGCTCACGAAAGCGCTGGAGAGTGCACGCTCCAGTTCGATCGGCACGCCGGTAAAAGGCAATTGCGCATCCGGCGCAGGCTTTGTATTGCTCAAGGCATGGAGCAGGGCGGTGGTGAGGTCTTCAGCGCGGGGTAGTTGCAGCGCAGCATGCACAGCAGCTTGGAGATTCAAGGTTTTCGGCCAAGGCGTATCAAGTGCCGCATTCGACAAGCCATGCACCTGATGGGTTGGCATCTGTGTCACTATCAATTCAATAGCACACTGTGTATATTCTGTGCCGGCTACTTGCCGTTTTTGCTCTAAAAACACGGGATGACTGAGGTGGGAGCAACTACCCGCTCTCCAATCGCCCGCAATCAAATTGAAGCCATTGAACTTCGTGGCATGGTGTTGCTGGGCCCAATCTTCAGCGGCAAGCGTGCTGTCCAACCAATCCACCACCAAGCTGCCTCGGCTGATTGGGTTCGCTGGCGCTCTGGCCTGCGGATTGCGCACATTGGTGAGCATGGCAAAGCGGCCTTCTGGCGTGAAGCCCATCCAACTGCCGCCATCTTGGCCATCACGCCCACCCAGAATCGTCGTGCCTTGGCTGCTGCGCCACAGATCGAGCGGCAAGGTGGGTCGCGCCAGAAATTCATCGCGGTTGCCCGCAATCACCAGCGGGAAGATCTCGCTGGCGCGCAGCGCAAGAGCGATCAAGCACATTCAAATATCATCCAGCAGCAGATAGGGCAAGCTCAGCAATTGCAGCTTTGCGCCATCCGCTGCGCCTGCATGCAAGCTCATGCTGCCCGCTGCTGCAGTTTGCATTGAGACGATGGCAATAAAGCCACCCTGTAAATCACTCGCCGCCTGCGCCACTGTGCCGCAAGGCTGCTCAGCATCTTGGGCATCAAACACTTCTTGCCCGGTTTGAAGCGTGGTATCAGAACGCACAAGGTAAGCGCGGCGCTTCAAAGTGCCGCGAAACTGGCTGCGCGCCACCACCTCTTGGCCGGGATAGCAGCCCTTCTTAAAATTCACGCCGCCTACCGACTCATAGTTCAGCATTTGCGGCACAAAGGCCTCGCTGATGGGCGCGGTGATGCGCGCGATGCCACTGCTGACTTCTAAATAATTCCAACTCGCCAGTTGATCTGCATCATGCGCAGATGCTGCGCTATTCGGCGCAATGTGCAAGGCACGGGGCACGGCTTTTCCTGCCAGCCAGCCAGGTGGTAGCACAATGACTTTTTCTAAGCTTATTGGGCTAGTAGCCGGCATAGAATCTGCGCGGAGTGCTCCTAAATTCATAGTATTCACTTGCTCGCCAGTCACACCCATCACCTGAAAATTTGCCGTTTCATCGGTCAATACGCATTGAGCACGCAGCACGAACATTTTCAATCGCTTCAGCGTCACAGCCAGCAGATCGCTGCTCATCAGCAGATAAAACTCCTCGGCTGAGTTCTTCCACACGATGAAGGAGCTAAGCATCCGCCCCTTGGCCGAGCACCAAGCCGCCAGCCGCGCTTCGCTTTCTTTCATGAGCAGCACATCGTTGGTGAGCTGGCCTTGCAAGAAGCTGCCTGCATCTGGCCCGCGCGCGCTGATGAGTGCCAAGCCATCAGGTGCGCCCGGCGCGTTCAGGCAAACAGAGAAATTCAAGTTGGTCGAAACAGTGTTCATGGGTTGATTATCTCGCGCCGTTATCATTGGCGTACTCATGCATCTCTTTTTATCTTTTCGCCAGCGCGGCATCTCTTTTGTTGGCCTTCTTGTCGCGTTGGTGCTGCTTGCGGCGCTTGCCGCTGGTGCGCTTTACGGGTGGGCACAGCAGCCGCTCAAACTCAATTTACCGACAGGCGAGGATTCGGTCGATCTCATCATCCCCAGCGGCAGCGGCGCCAATGCGATAGCCAAAGCCGTGAGCCAATCCACCCAAGGCGTAGCGCCCGAATGGCTCATGATGCTGTGGCTTCGCGCCTCGGGCAAAGCGGGTGAATTGAAGGCGGGCAGTTATGAAATTGTGCAAGGCGAATCCCCGCGCAGCCTGATCGACAAAATCGTCTCCGGCAAGCAAAGCCTGCGCAGCGTCACTTTGATTGAAGGTTGGAATTGGCGGCAAGTGCGCGCAGCTTTGGCGCGAGCCTCGCATTTGAAAAACGATTCTGCCAAACTCTCTGACGCAGAGTTGATGGCGCGGCTTGGCCGCACCGCGCATCCCGAAGGCCGCTTCTTCCCCGATACCTACCGCTATGCCAAAGGTGCCAGTGACATCACCGTTCTGCGGGCCGCCGCAGTCGCCTTGGACAAGCAACTGGCCGCCACATGGGATGCCCGCGCCGCCAATCTGCCGCTGCAAAGCCCCGATGATTTACTCAAGCTGGCCAGCATCGTTGAAAAAGAAACTGGCGCAGCTATTGACCGCGCTGAGATTGCCGGCGTGTTCATCAACCGCCTGCGCATCAACATGCGCCTGCAAACCGACCCCACCGTGATCTACGGCTTGGGTGAAGCCTTTGATGGCAACCTGCGCAAACGCGATCTGCAAACCGACACGCCGTACAACTCGTACACCCGTGCCGGCCTGCCGCCCACCCCCATTGCCATGACCAGCGCCGCAGCACTGCAAGCCGCTGCACAACCCGCCGCTACCCGTGCGCTGTACTTTGTGGCACGTGGCGATGGCACAAGTCAATTCTCTGAAACCTTGGAGGCGCACAACCGGGCTGTGAACAAATTCATTCGCGGGAATTAACCCCGAATGTGCATGAGGTCGCTGGAATGACAATTCTGTGAAATTGTCACACCCACGTTGCAATTTGACATCCAAAGCTTGAGCCAGACGTGATGTAGTGCGCATATGCGAGGAGCATGTGTTTGGAATGGTCTGTTTTGCATATTAAATACTTGAACTTCTGGACAAACAAAGAATTCAAGAGAAAGTTAGTATGGATAGACACTCCGAGCGCTGCGACAAAAATTTCAACTCTGTGCTTGGCTCACAAGAAAAAACAAGGCTTTTTCTCATTTTCGTTGCTTCAGTCTTTTGCATACCTGCACAAGCAAAAATAGATCATCCCAAAGAACCTTACATCAGCTACACCGTCAAAGCTGGAGACAATCTGAATGCACTAGGGCGAAAACTACTGATCAGTACGAGATCGTGGCCTGAGCTGGCTAAGTTGAATGGCTTAAAAACCCCCCATATGATTCAACCTGGACTGGTGCTTGATATTCCATTGAGCATGCTCAATCTAGGGGTTCAACAGAGCGAGCCGCAAGTCAGTATGCTGCTTGAGGTGTCTGGCGATGTGAAGATCAACAACCAACCGGCACGTGCAGGCGATCAGGTGGCCACAGGTGACAAACTGCAAACGGGTGCAAACAGCTCAGCGAGAGTGCAAATGGCCGATGGTTCTCGCGTTCAATGGATGCCAAAAACTTTGGCTGAAGTCAGTGAGCAGGGAGGCTATCTCCTTAAGGATCCCGCAAGCAGCCTCTCCACCACTTGGTTCTCAGGTGTACTTCGGTTGGTTGAAGGCGTCTTGGAAATCAGTGCCAACAAGTCGGCTCGACGAGCGAAACAATTGGGTGTGGTGACTAGCACTTCCACTTTAGGCGTGCGCGGGACGACATTTCGCGTGGCTTTTGAAGATCCAGTTAGTTTGACTGCTCGAACCGAGGTGCTTGCGGGTTTGGTGCGTTCCGAGAATCCGCTGCAAGCCACGGCCGCTGATGTGGCAGGGGGATACGGTACAGCTTTCAAACCGCAAGACAAAAATATCAAAGTCGTGCCCTTGCTACCTGCCTTGCCGCCAGAGCAGTTGCCCAGCCGCGTTTTGCGCTCGCGTAATCCAACGATCGGGGCCGCTGACTCAGCGCTGTGGTCAGTGGGCAGTTTAGTGGGTGCTTTGGGCTATCGCGTCGAATTGGCGCGCGATCCAGCATTTGATCAAATCGTGGCACAAATTAAAACCGTGCTGCCGCAAGTCGAGGTAGGTCAGATGCACAATGGTGTGTATTTTGCACGCATTCGTGGTTTCGATGCGCAGGGCATTGAGGGCTTTAATGCTGTCCAGCGCATAGAGATCATGGATGCGCCCCCCCTGCCTGCGCCACCTCCCGATCGAGCCGTCTGGATGCACGAAATTGGTATTGGGGTGAGCCTTCAAACAAGTGATCGCGGTTACAGCCTTAAAGTTAACCGTCGCATCACGGATTTGCCAGCCGCTTTGACTCTGAACATCGCTTCAGATCCGCGATTGACTCAAAACATGTCTAGCGTACCTGTTGACGCACAAGGCATCGCTGTGCTTCCTATGGCTGTTGCCGGACAAAAGCTGTATTTGCGCTTCGTGGCTCAGCTTGCTTCGGGTGCTCATCAGGAAAGCCAGTTGTTTTTAATGGAACTGCCAGAAAATTGGGGTAAATCAGTATTTGCTATCTCTGATGTGCTCCAACCAGTAAGCCCAGTAAGCCAGTAAACCAACCCCAAGTGCAGCCAGCATATGGATTCTTTCATCAGTGAAAAAAGACGGTTTTCTCGCACCGAGGTGGCGATGCTCTTGGCAAACAAGAACGCACTCGCACAGGTAGACATCGCTGACGCAACCGTCATCGTCAGCTACATGAGTGCTAAAAGAGTCCATGCAAAGGAAACCGTCATCCAAGAAGGCTTCGTCAACACAGGTTTTTTAGCTTTAATCCTCCAAGGGCAAGCGGTGGTGGAGAACGAATATGCCAAAAAGGGAGACTCTTTGGTCATCTCGCTTGTGGAAACTGGTGCATTGATTGGTGAATTGGGACTGATTGATGGCCAGCCACGATCCGCAACAGTGCGCGCCCTCACTGATCTGGACTTGGCTGTATTGGAGCGAGTAGCGCTGGCTCAACTCATGGAGGAAAAGATAAAGCAACTTCTTTTCTGTAATTTCGTTTTGGCAATTAGGTCGGTGTTGCTAAACCGCAAAGCTCAGGGCTTCATGTTCAGATAGATTTTGCTGCT
>JAYVJQ010000253.1:0-2622 GCA_043769055.1 Allobrachymonas sp. | reverse complement strand
GCTCATTGATGTGCTGTATGACAGGCGCTGCAAGCTCATCATGAGCGCAGCGGTAGCTCCCGAATTGCTCTACACCGAAGGCCCGCTCTCGCATGAATTCCCACGCACGGCTTCGCGCTTGAATGAAATGCAAAGCGCAGAGTTTTTGGCCCTTGAGCGGCGCACCGTTGACACTAGGCTCACTTGATGCAGCACCATGCTACATTGACACCATGAAATTCGTAGCGTTCAATCGGCAATCATTGGTTCTAAATGCTATTTATTTGATAGCACTTTGCGCAGTATTTATGCCGGCTAGAGGCCAAAAACAGCCTGAAAATGAGGCTGCAACGCAGCAGACGATATGGCAAGAAAGTGCAGAACGCACGCGCATTGCCAGTGAACGTGCTGCGCTTATCAGTGCATATGAAGCGCAGCGCAGCGCGTGTTACCAGAAACTGGCGGTCAGCGATTGCCTCACGCAAGCGCGCGATGCACACAACGATCAAATGCGCGATTTAAAGCGGCAAGATGTGGCACTCAATGATGTGCAGCGAAAACGCAAAGCCGCTGAGCGCATGCGTGCTGTGGATGAACGCAATTCGCCTGAATCGCAGCTCAAACTGTCCGAGCGCAGAGGTCGCGCGATTGAAGAAGCCAAGCAACGCGAGATCAATCGGGCAGAGCGCCAAACTACGCGCGAGGCCAAGAGTAAAGAGGCAACAACTGGAGCGCAAGCCAGCGGTACTGAACCTCCCACAAAAGAGCCAATACAAAACACCAAAATGCCTCGCTCAGAGCGTCAGCCCAAGCTTCCTGTGGAGCAGCGTCCCGGTCAAGCGGAAAAAGCTGCAAAGAGTCAGCAGGCTGCTGCCCAGCGCGAGCGTGATGAGGCCAAGCGCAGAGCCAAAGCAGAGCAGCGAGAGGTAAATCGCAAGAAGCCTGCCGCCGCAGGCCTACCCGTGCCTCAGTAGCAGTGCTAAATTAGTTTTTTGAGTGAAATATGCCAGTTGCCGGCATAAAATATGAGAAGAGTGCTATTAAATATATAGCGTCTAAACTAATTTTTCACGCAGCATTTGATCTTGCGCAGTCTCGCGCTCGCGCATGAGCCGGGCGCGGTTGCCATCGACTAGCACCTCTGCGGCGCGGCCTCGCGTGTTGTAGTTGCTGGCCATGCTCATGCAATACGCGCCTGCGGAGAGCACTGCCAGCACATCACCGCTTTGCACATTCAGCGCGCGGTCATGCCCAATCCAATCGCCGCTCTCGCACACCGGGCCAACCACTTCATAAACCACACCAGCACCCGAGCGAGGCGACACAGGCACGATGTGGTGAAAGGCTTGATACATGGCAGGGCGCGGCAAATCATTCATCGCGGCATCAATGATGCAAAAATTCTTTTCTTCACCGGGCTTCAGATACAGCACCTCAGTGGCGCACATGCCCGCATTGCCTACGAGCGAGCGGCCCGGCTCGATCATCAAATGCCGCTGGCCAAAGCCGCGTGCATCTAATTTCGCAAGGAGCTGTTGCCACAGATCATCAGCTTTTGGGGGCTGCGTGTCTTCGTAATGAATGCCCAGGCCACCGCCAAAATCAATGTGTGCAATCGGTATGCCGACAGCTTCAATTGCGGTGACTAGATCTAAAATTCGATCCATCGCATCGAGATAGGGCGCGATGGTGGTGATTTGCGAGCCAATGTGGCAGTCGATACCCATCACCTTCAAGCCATCGAGCGAAGCGGCGTGTTGGTACACCGACACCGCCTTCTCATGCGGAACACCAAATTTATTGGCCTTCAAACCGGTAGAGATATAAGGATGCGTTTTGGGGTCAACGTTGGGGTTCACGCGAATGCTGATGGGTGCGATTTTTCCCAAGCTGAGTGCCACTTCTGAGAGCACCTCCAGCTCAGCCTCACTCTCCACGTTAAAGCACTGAATACCCACTTCTAGCGCATGGCGCATCTCAGCGCGGGTCTTGCCCACGCCTGAGAAAATCACCTTAGATGCCGAGCCGCCCGCAGCCAGCACGCGCTCCAGCTCACCGCCAGAGACGATATCAAAGCCGCATCCAGCTTGGGCAAACAGCTTCAAAATCGACAGCGATGAATTGGCCTTCATCGCATAGCAAACCTGCGCTTTGCGACCTGCAAAGCCTTTTTGATAAGCCGCAAGCGCAGCAAGCATCGAAGCTTTGGAATACACAAACAAAGGCGAGCCATGCTCGCGTACGAGATCGGCCACGCGCACGCCTTCGACGCAAAGCTGGTTGTCAACATAGGCAACGTAAGGTTGACCAGGCAAGGTAGGTGAGTTCATAGCAGGGAGTGCCTTCAGCGCTTGGGTGCAGAGGCGGCAGGGGCGGGGGACGATGCGGCGGGGGAGGGGCTGAGCACTTGCGGCAAAGTGGCGCGATCACGCGCGGCAGGCTCGGTGGGCAGCTTGAGCGCGCCCTTTTGCCCACAAGCAGAAAGCGTGAGCAAGATGAAGCAGCACAAGCCTACAATCGGTTTGAAATTCAACATGCCTCAATTTTACTTGCCATGAACAATGTCGACTATCTCTCTCACGCAGAAGCCTTGCTTCAAGCCGTTGAAGCCAGCTGCGACCGCATCAACGACAGCACCGATGC
>JAYVJQ010000252.1:0-7304 GCA_043769055.1 Allobrachymonas sp. | reverse complement strand
AGCGGCGAGTCCATCGCAAGCCACGCTTTGTAGATGCCGGTGGTGAAGGTTTGAATACCGAAGTAGCTGGCCACGCCATAGTCCGCCAGCGTTTCCATCAGCGCCAGCGCCACGCCTGCTGCCACTGCGGGGCGTGCCAGCGGCAAGGCCACTCGTTTGATGCGGGTTTTGAGCGGTGCGCCGAGTAAGCGAGCCGCTTCCATCAAATGCGCGGCACGCTCCGAAAGTGCTGCGCGAGCAAGCAAATACACATAGGGATAGAGCGTAAAAATAAACAGCAGCGCCGCGCCCCAAGTGCTGCGAATCTCAGGCAGCACGCGGCCTTGGAGGCCAAAGGCAGCTCGAATCCAACTTTGCGCAGGCCCAGAAAATTGCAAAAAATCGGTGTAGGCGTAGGCGCTCACATAGGCTGGCATGGCCAGTGGCAGCAGCAGCGCCCATTCAAAAAATGTGCGGCCTTTGAATTCAAACAAAGTCACAGCGCAAGCAGTTGAAATGCCAATCAAGGCCACACCCAACGCGACGGCTGCGCAGAGTGCTATAGAAATAATAGCGTAGCGCGGCAGCACCGTGCTGGCCATTTCGCTCAAAATCGCAGCTGATTGCACATTCCATTGCAGCACAGCCGCCGCAATCGCCAGCACAGGCAAGGCCACCAGCAGGGCAATCACAAGAAAGGGAAGGGTGGCAAAGCGCTGCACAAAGGGAGTGTTGAATTTAAATGAGAATTGTACTCATTTACAATTGCGGCATGTTCCTCAACATCAGCAAGGTCTCCGTACATTACGCCGCGCAAACGCATGGCGCCGTGCGTGAGTTGAGCTTTGGGCTGCAAGCTGGGCAAATTGGTGTGTTGATCGGCCCTTCGGGCTGCGGCAAAACCACGCTGTTGCGCGCCGTGGCGGGGCTGGAGGCATTAAGCGGCGGCAGCGTGCAGTTGGCGGGCGAGGAGGTGAGCCGCGTGGGCTTTACGCGCGCGCCTGAGCAGCGGCGCGTGGGCATGGTGTTTCAAGATTACGCTTTGTTCCCGCACATGGATGTGGGCCGTAATGTGGCCTTTGGCATCATGCAATGGCCGAATGCAGAGCGACGCGAGCGAGTGCGCGAGGTGCTGGCGTTGGTAGGCTTAGAAGATGCCCGCAGGCGCATGCCGCATGAGCTATCCGGAGGGCAGCAGCAGAGGGTTGCACTGGCAAGGGCGTTAGCACCCAAGCCGCAATTGCTTTTGCTTGATGAGCCGTTTTCTAATCTTGATGTGGATTTGCGTGAGCGCCTTGCCATGGAAGTGCGCGCAATTTTGAAAGCCGCTGGCGCTACCGCACTGATGGTGACGCACGATCAGCTCGAAGCCTTTGCCACCGGCGATGTGATTGGGGTGATGCACGAAGGCAGTCTGCATCAATGGGCCGATGCCTACACGCTGTACCACCGCCCGGCTACGCGCTTTGTGGCCGATTTCATTGGGCATGGCGTGTTTGCCAAAGCGCGTGTGGAGCTGCACGATGAAGATGGCACGCTGCACAAGCATGTGGTCACGCCCGTGGGCGAGCTGCACGACATCAGCCCCGCCGTGTTGGAGGCTTTGCCAGAAGGCGAGGTGGAGGTGCTGCTGCGCGCGGATGATATCATTCACGACGATGCCTCCCCCGTGCTCGCCAAAATCATTCGCAAAGCGTTTCGCGGCAATGAATTTCTCTACACATTAGAGTTGAAAACGGGCGAGCAAGTGATGGCCCATGTGCCCAGTCACCATGACCACAAACTTGGCGAATGGATCGGCATTCGCGCACAAGTCGATCATGTGGTGACGTTTTGAGTTGCTGCTGATCACAGCGCAAACTATCTATCAATTTTGACCCGAGTCCGCTGCTCAATTGCATCGTCTGCCTGCTACAGTGGAGGCTTGTTTTGATTCAAACCTTTGCTCATGAAACCATTCGCATTTGTATTTCCCGGTCAAGGCTCGCAATCTGTAGGCATGCTTGACGCTTGGGGCGATCACCCCGCATTGGTCGCTGTGCTACAAGAAAGCTCAGAGGCACTGGGCGAAGATGTGGCCAAGCTAGTCAAAGAAGGGCCGAAAGAGGCGCTGGCGCTGACCACCAACACGCAGCCAGTGATGCTGGTGGCGGGTGTGGCGGCATATCGGGTGTGGATCTCTGAAGGCGGCGTTGTACCTGTAGTAGTTGCCGGGCATTCGCTGGGCGAGTATTCGGCGCTGGTGGCCTCTGGTGTTCTCAGCTTAAAAGATGCCGTGCAAACAGTGCGCCTACGCGCATCGGCGATGCAGCAAGCCGTGCCGGTGGGCACGGGCGCGATGGCGGCGGTGCTGGGCATGAGTGCGCAGGATGTGATTGCTGGCTGCTTGGAAGCAGCGAGTGCGAGCGGCGAAGTGGTGGAGGCAGTGAACTTCAACGATCCAGCGCAGACGGTGATTGCGGGGAGCAAAGCGGGGGTTGAGAAGGCCAGCGAAGTGCTCAAAGCAAAGGGTGCGAAGCGCTGCTTGCCGCTACCGGTGAGCGCGCCATTTCATTCGAGCTTGATGAAGCCAGCGGCTGAGAAGTTGCGCGAGAAATTAGCCTCACTCACGTTCAATGCGCCGCAAATCCCGCTGGTGAACAACATCGACGTATCCATCGAGACCGATGCCGCCAAGATCAAAGATGCTCTCTACCGCCAAGCCTTCGGCCCGGTGCGCTGGGTGGAGTGTATTGCCGCGATCAAAGGCCGAGGCGTGAATACGGTAATCGAATGCGGGCCAGGCAAGGTGCTCGCGGGGATGTGCAAACGCATCGATGCAGAAATCGTGAGCAGCGCCGTGTTTGATCCTGCTTCTTTGGCTGAGGCTAAGGCTCTTCTCGTGTGAAGATTTAAAAAATGCAGAATTCAGTAACGCAGAAAACACAGAAAAATACCCAGAAAACACAGAAAAAATCCCTAAGATGAAGCAGTGAATTTTTCTGTGTCTTCAAGGTATTTTTCTGTGCTTTCTGTGTTCCTCTTCTAACCTTCATTCGCTATTCAAAATGACTACAACTACAGATCAACCAACCGCCCTCGTCACAGGCGCCACACGCGGGATTGGCGCAGCGATTGCGCAAGAGCTTAAAGCCCAAGGGATGTTCGTTATTGGCACGGCCACGACAGCTGAAGGCGCTGCCAAGATCACCGCCGCAGGCATTGCCGGCGTGGTGCTCAATGTGAACGATGCTGCGGCCAGTGACGCATTGATCGAGAGCATCGTCAAAGAGCGAGGCGCTTTGCAGGTGCTTGTCAACAACGCAGGCATCACGCGCGACCAGCTCACCATGCGCATGAAAGACGAAGATTGGGATGCCGTGCTCGACACCAATCTCAAAGCCGTGTTCCGCATCAGCCGTGCCGCAATTCGCCCGATGATGAAGCAGCGCTATGGCCGCATCATCAATATCACCAGCGTAGTGGGCGCATCTGGCAATGCGGGTCAAGCCAATTACGCAGCAGCCAAAGCGGGCTTAGCAGGCATGACGCGGGCGCTCGCCCGCGAGCTGGGCAGCCGCAAGATCACGGTCAACTGCATCGCTCCCGGCTTCATCGAAACCGACATGACCGCCAACTTGCCCGAAGAGCAGCAAAAAGCCTTGCTTGGCCAAATCGCTTTGGGTCATTTAGGCAAACCCGCCGATATCGCGCACGCTGTTGCATTCGTGGCCAGCCCACGCGCGGGCTACATCACGGGGCAAGAGATCCACATCAACGGCGGCATGTACATGTGATGGTTGGCAAATGCTATTAAAATTATAGCATCCAGCGCTTATTCTATGCCGGGTAGAGTGCTAAAATGCCTTAAGAACCGGTTCTTAATAAAGATTTTATTGCCCTGTTGCCGTGACACCGCAGCTCAAGGTGAGCACCAGTTGACCGCCTGAGGGTAGGGCGGGAATCGTGAAGCCCGATTGCAGTGTGGCCAGTGGCACGCTAGGGCCGCCGCAACTGGCACCACCGCTGGCTAGGCAAGTCACAGGGCCGGTGCAGGACAGGCCTGCTGCTGCTGGATCGCTCAGTACCGAACCATCAGCGCTTGATGGGCCTGCATTGTTCACGGTGATGGAGTAGCTGGTGCTGCTGCCGGCCACCAAGGTGGTGGTGCTGTTGGTTTTGCTGATGCTGATGAAAGCCACACCTAGGATGCTGTCGCTGTCGCTGGCGCTGTTGTTGCCCGTATTGCTGTCAGTCAAGCCTGCGGGCAAAGTAAGGTTGACGGTGTTGGTCACGCTGCCATTCAAGGCCGTGACGTTGGCGGTCACGGTGAATACCACCGTGGTGCCCGAAGGCAGGGTGGGAATCGTCAAGCCCGGTGATTCCAAGCCAGCCACGCTCACGCTCGGTGGGCAGGCCGCGCCCACGCCACTGGCGGCGCAGACCACGCTGGTTTTGACCAAGCCGGTGGCCACTGGATCGGTGACCAGCAAACTGTCTGCTGGGCCCGGGCCATTGTTGCCCACGGTGATCACATAACTGGTCGTGCCTAAAGCGGTGAGCTGGCTCACGCCATTGCTCTTGGTGACGAAGGGGTCGGCATTGGGGCGGCATTCGCGCAATTGGAGCTGCGTGTAAGCGAAATTATCGCCATTGGTGCCAGGGGCGTTATCCCACAGTGCGAGTGTAACGGCTGTGGTGGTGGCAGCGAACGTGCTTTGGAGTAGCGTCCAAGTATCCGTGCCTGCACCACCGGTGAACTCGTTGGCGAAGGTGCTGGTACCCAGGATAAAGGTTGGCGTGCCTGAGATCACGCGCATTGAAATCGTGGGCAAATCGGTCGCGCTTTGTGCTTGGCCGTAGTCCAGCGCATTCGAGCCGTAATACGAAAATTGATAGGTTCGGCCTTGAACCAAACCAGTGATAGCTTGCGACCAAATTCGATAGGCTCCGCCCGTGTTGTTGCCGTTGACATACACCCAGTTGTTCGCAGCGGGCATGCTGCGCGCAACATCGCCGGGAAAGGGGTTTTGCCGCACCACGCCACCAGAATAAGTTCGCAAGCCAGTTTGCGGCGCAACACTCGTATCAATAGAAGCGGTGTTAACCGGATATTGCGTCACATTTGAGCCCACAGTCAAACCCGTGTTCGCAATATCACCGTTGGAGATCAGGTTCACCAATTGCTCGCTCGTGCCTGCTGGACAAATGCTGGCGGTACTGCTGACTACGGCCACTGTGGTGGTGACGGCATCGTTGTCAGAGGCGGTGTTGTTGGCCGTATTGGTTTCCGACACACCGGCGGGCGCAGATACCGTGGCCGTGTTGGTCACGCGCCCGGAGCTGGCGGTGACTTGTGCATTCAAAGTGAATGTGATCGTACTGCCAGCAGGGAAATTGGGGATGGCGACTCCGCTGGCAAAGGTGCTGGTGGTCAAGCCACCGGGGCAGCTCGCGCCGCCTGATGCCGAGCAAGTGATTGAAAGCGCCACAAGGCCTGCTGAGAGCGTGTCGCTGACGGTTGCACCATGCGCAGCCGATGGCCCCGCATTGCCTACTGCAATCGTGTAGGCCGTCACACCACCGCTGGTGACGGTGCTCTCGCTATTGCTCTTGGTCACTTGGAGATCGACAGTGGGTGTGCTGATGATGGTGGTGGCAGTACCCAAGTTGTTGTTGGGGTTGGGATCGGTAAAGCCCGGTGCGATGGTGACGCTGGCGGTGTTCGTCACCGTGCCGCTGGACATGGCCGTGCCACTGATCGTGATTTGGATTTGCGCGCCGCTATTCAAGGCCACGCGCGTGATGCTGATGGCATTGCCTGAGCCCGCAGCGCCCGTGCCGCCTGCAGTGGTGTCGCAATCGCCCACGCCCGACAGCAAAGTACATGCCCAAGTGACCGTGCCAATGGCTGCGGGCACTGTATCGCTGATCGTGATGCTGCCTGTGATGTTGGTGGGGCCGCTGTTGTTGACCAGCAAGGTGTAGCTCACAGCTTGTCCGACTTCTGCGCTGCCAGTGCCGCTCTTGGTCAGCTGCAAATCAGCGCTCGTGCCAGGCGCGCCGCTGATCACAATGTCTTCTTGCGTGCTGGATGCACTGTTGTAGTTGCTGCCGCCTACAGGCTGGCCTGCTGCATCCGTGCCGCCGGGTGTGATGGCGGGGTTCAGCGTGCTGGTGGCGCTGCCGCCTGTGCTGCGCGTGGGGTCGGTGAAGTTGACTGCAGCGGGGTTTTGATACGTGCCCGCCGTGGCGCTGTTCAGGTTGATCGTGAAGCTGGCTGTCAGGTTCGCACCGGGCGCAAGGATGAAGGCATTGGTGGGGTGACCCGCCGTGCCGATCACCACGGTGCTCGTGCCGCTCACGGTCATGGGAGATGCTGGGCCTGATGCGCCTGCGCCATAGGTGATGTCGACTGTTGTGCCGTTCAAGCTGAATTGCGAAGGCAGGGCATCCGTGATTGCGATGCCATAGGCCACGCCCGCGTTGCTCGCATTGGTGATGCTAATTTGGTAACTGCCGGTGGTATCTGGCGGCACGGCGCGCGTAGGGCTGTTGGTGATTTTGTTGGTAGTGAGCAAGGGCTCGCATTCGTAGCCGGGGCGCACGCCGATCACCGAGCTGGAGGCCACGGTCACGGCCACACCTGCGCCACCGGGAAAGGCCAGCAAGTTGCCCGAGAAACCCATGTCGAGATCTTCATCCGAGATGCCGTTGGCACCGCCATTCAAAATCGTTGAGCCCAATGTGGCATTGCTCATGGCCACACCGCCGCCGCCGCCGCCTCCAGGCCCTTCGCGCTCATTGCCGCAGCAGTTGCTGCCATTGCCCATGTAGGGCGCAGGGCCGTCGTTGTAGTTGCTGTCACCGCCATTGCCGCCACGCGCTTGCACCGTTACATTGCCATGGCCGCTGCTGGCCAGCACCATCACCGAGCCGCCGGCGCCGCCTGCACCTGCGGGGTCGTTGGCGGCATTGGGATCAAAGCCGCGCTGGCCGTTGGAGGCAATCCGCCCTGCGCCGTTGATCGAGCCTGCACGTAACATCACAATGGCGCCACCCCTACCGCCGGTTGCATAGGTGCTGGACGCATTGTTCACACCCCCCGCACCGCCGCCGCCGCCCATCACCAAGCGCGTCGGGCTGGGCGAGCCAGTTTGCGGGAAGGTCGAGCCACCATAGCCACCGCGATCGGCCAAGCCATCGCCGTTGTAGGTTTGTCCTCCGCTGCCACCTGCGCCACCATTGCCACCGCCGCCGCCAGCGGCGTTGTGCGAGTTTCCGCCACCGCCCGCATTGCCCGGCGCGCCGCGTGCGCCATCTGCTGTAGTTCCGCCCGCACCGTC
>JAYVJQ010000251.1:0-5176 GCA_043769055.1 Allobrachymonas sp. | reverse complement strand
GGCTTATCCTGATGGCCTGTACGCGCAAGCCCTTGCGCAAACGAAAACGCGGTGACAGCCTGTGTACAGCTGCCACCGCGTTAGCGGTTTAGTTCAACGTAATATATACCGCAAAATCTGCGGTATAAAGTGGACATGTAAATTCTCAAATTCCTGATTTAGATCATGAGCTTAGCTAGGATTTAACAATTGCAAGCACAGGTATAAAAGTAACTTGAAACGCCGCAGCTTGTAAGCCAATTTATACCGCACTTTAAGCACCAAAGAACGAGTTATTTTAAATGCCGGTCACTATTGCGACTCAAATCTTTGGACAGGTTTTATGTCAGGATTTGCGCTCCAACCAAGCCGCAAGGTGCGGTGGGAGTGATAGGAATTGGCGGTGCGGCCATTCGCGCTGGCTATTGGTTTGGCATGCAAGCCAAGGTGTTGATGCAGACCATCTCACCCCGCCGACCAAGCCACTGCGCGAGGTGCTAGCCGACGATTCCTATCGCGACTACCGTGCCAACGTACAAAACGTGGCACGAAATAATCAGCAAACCATTACTATAAATTCAATAGCACTCCCCGCATATTCTATGCCGGCTACCACCCTAAAAAAGCTCAAATTGCGGCCTAGAAACAACCTCCTCAACACGAGAAGCATGAAACGCTCCGTGGTCGAGCAGCGTGCGATCTAGGTTGAGACTGAAGCGTTGGCATGCGAGGCGAAAGCGCTGGGCGATCAGCTGCGCCCACTGGCCTTGGCCTTTCATTCGGGTGGCGAAGTTGCTGTCGTAATCTTGGCCGCCGCGCATCTCTTGCAGGCGCGCCATCACGCGGTTGGCGCGCTGGGGGTAGTGTTGCTCCAGCCATTGACGGAATAGCGGCGATAGCTCCCAGGGCAGGCGCAGCACGCTGTAGAAAGCGCTGCGCGCGCCGGCTTGGGCTGCCGCTTCTAGCACCTGCTCCATGTCTTCATTAATGAACGGAATTTGCGGCGCGACGCTCACACCCACGGGCACGCCCGCTCGCGCGAGGCGCTCAATCACCTGCAAGCGCCGATACGGCGCGGCGGCGCGAGGTTCGAGCACACGCGCGAGCTTGGCATCCAGCGTGGTGAGCGTGATGTACACGGCCACGAGCTGGCGGCGCGCCAAGGCGCGCAGCACATCCAAATCGCGCTCGACGCCAGCAGATTTGGTGACCAAGCTGCACGGGTGGCCCAGCTCCAGCATCAACTCCAGCAAGGAGCGCGTGAGTTTTAGCTCACGCTCGATGGGTTGATAGCAGTCGGTGGCGGAGCCAATGTTGATCATGCTGATCACATAGTTTTTGCGCTGCAGCTCCTGGCGCAGCACTTGGGCGATATTTATCTTGGCAATGATCTGAGTTTCAAAATCGAGGCCGGGCGAGAGATTCAAATAACTGTGCGTGGGCCGTGCGTAGCAATAAATGCAGCCATGCTCGCAGCCACGATAGGGGTTGACGGCGTAATCAAAATGAATGTCGGGCGAATCGTTTTTGGTGAGCGCGGAGCGCGCCTGCTCTTGGCGCACTTGCGTGGCGGGGCGCTGATCGGCCTGCTCTAGGGCTTGATTTTCTAAAGTGCTCCAGCCGTCATCCCATGCTTGACGTGCTTGGCTGCTGAAGCGATGCGCCAGTTTGCTCACCGCCCCGCGCCCCTTGATCGCAGACAGTGGAATCAGCGTTTCAGGAACTGGGATCGGGTGCTTGGCCATGCAGATTGCCTTAGATAAAACTGATTATATATCCAGTTTTATGAGATCATCAAGGTCAAGCACGTAGCTCAGTTTTATCTCAAGAATATGATCAAAAATGGCCAGTAGCCGTCATAGAATCTGAACGAGATGCTATCGAAATCATAGTGATGATCAACGCTGCAACTCGGGCCCCAAGCTCGCGCCAAAGGCTTTGAGCCCGGCGAGCAGTTGCGCATAGGCATCGGGCAATTTGCTAGCCTGCCCTTTCACGCCCAGCTCGATGTGTTTGCCGTATTGCGGATGATCCACGCTGGGCAAGCTGAACACTTTGATGCCTAGATGCGCCGCTTCAATCTGCTCCATCAGCGGCGTGAGGCTGGCCTCCATCGCGCCCATGACGATCACCGAGCGCTCAGATGTTTCGATCGGGCGATGCAGATGCGGATACAGCGTATCGAGCACCCACTCCATCATCGGCCACGCCATCACCGGAAAGCCGGGTACGAAATGCACCGTGCCGCAGCTAAAGCCGGCGATTTTGTTGTAGGGGTTGGGAATGATCTGTGCGCCCACGGGGAACACGCCCATATTCAGGCGATGAATATTGTCGGGCCGATCCGGCTCATAGGCAATCCCCTGCTCGCGCGCCACATCTTGCATACGCTCGCGGATGAACGCCTCGGCCTGCGGGTGCAGCGCCAACTCTCGCCCGAGTGCGCGCGCGGCGCATTGGCGGGTGTGATCATCGGGCGTAGCGCCAATACCACCGGTGGAAAACACGATATCGCCACTGTCAAAGGCGCGTTTCAAAGTCTGCGTGATGCGCTGCGGATCATCGCCCACATACTCCGCCCAATCCAGCGCCAAGCCGCGCGCAGCGAGCAGCTCGATGGCTTTGCTCAAATGCTTGTCTTGCCGCTTGCCAGAGAGAATTTCATCGCCAACGATGATGAGGCCGAAGTGGGGGGCGCTTGTTGTGTTACTCATATTTATCAGTGTAACGCGGAGGTTAGCGTTTTCACAGTGCGACGCGCCTCCTTATGTACATTGGCACGGTGGCCGCGATAGGAATCGTCAGCTAGCACCTCGCGCAGAGGCTTGGTTGGCGTGCTCAGATGGTCTGCGTAACGACCTCTGTGACGTGCCGCGCAAAAAGCGAGCGCGAATGGCCGCGCCGCCGATTCCTATCACGCCCACCGCACCCTAGAAGATTTTCGCTTGCTGCTATTGGCGCGCCATTTTTTGTACGCCATTCAGCATCGAGGCGCGGGGTGAGTGATGCGATGCGCAGCTGTTCCATTCGCGCGCGCTTGAGACGTTGCACACCAAAGACCGTCGTGATGCAAATCAAGGCGGCGTGCTTCAAAAGTCACTGCGCGTGGTGAACTGCTGCGCAGCGCATCGCACGCCCCGTGACATGGGCGAGCGGCTGGTGCGAAACAAACACTTAGAGCGCCAAGATTTAAAGCAAAACAGCCAGTTAGCCGTCATAAAATCTGCGCAGAATGCTATCAAAAAAGAAGCACTAAGGAGTCACGTGCGAGCGCATCCACTGCGGTAACTCAGCCGCTTTGTTCAGCGGAAAGTTCACCCAAATCGTGGTCGCGCCACCTGCGGCGTAGATCACACCCGGTTCATCCGCGCGCTCCATCGTGCCCCAGGTTTCAAACGTGGTGCGCTGCGGATCGCTGGCGTACATTTTGATCAGCACATCGCCCGGATAGACAAGCTGCTTGTAGAAATTGCAAAACGCGTTCACGATCACCGGGCCTTCGCCAGCAGGATCGGGCTGGCAGCCAATCGAGCGCATCCATTCGATGCGCACCGTCTCCAGATAACGAAAATACAGCGTGTTGTTCACATGCCCCATCGCATCCATATCGCCCCAGCGCATCGGGATACGCATCTCATAGACCAGCTTTTTATGCGCTGGTATTTCGTATTTCATAGAGCCATCAAGGTGTGATATCGGCAGGCGGTGCGCCCCAGTTGTTGCTCTCGGACTGGCCTTCTTTCGTGGCCCAATAAATCGCAATCAACCAGCCGATCAGGGGAATGAGGCCAATCAAAATCCACCAGCCGCTTTTGCCAATATCGTGTAAGCGGCGCACGGCTACCGCCAAGCTAGGAAGCAAGGTGGCAAGAGAAACAATCATGCCCAGCGGGCCAGCGATGAGGCCGATCACAAAGGCAACTAAGAAGCAAGCCAAGGTAAACCACCAAAACTCCGAGCGACTCGCGCGCCCATCGAAATCGACATACTTGGTCAGGCAGGTAATAACAGCGGTTTTGATATCCATGATTTTTCCTCGTGTTGTAAAACTTGAAAATGAATGACGCACGTGGATGCTAGCCCGTATTGTGCAGCCGATCAAGAACTGAATTGGCGCTTCAATCCACCCGAAGCCCAGCTTCCCTGATGAGCCGATGCCATGTGGCGATCTCGGCGCCGATATAAGCATTGGCAAACCCCGCATCGTTGCCAAGCAATTCCCAACCTGTATCACTCAAGCGCTTGCGCAAGCTAGGTAGAGCCATAACGGTTTGCAGGGCTTTGCTGACTTTTGCCAGTGCATCGGGCTCGGTTTTGGCGGCAACGGCTAAGCCTTGCCAAAGATAGACGTTCAAATCTGCCAGCCCCAGCTCCGCAAAAGTCGGCACATCCGGCAGCCCTGCAATCCGCCTTGACGTAAACACGGCCAAGGCTTGCAGCTTGCCCGACCGCAGATGCGCCAAAGCACTGGGCAGGTCCGTCACAGTGAAAGCCACCTGCCCTGCCACCACATCATTGACCGCCGCCACATCGTTACCCAAGGGAACGCGCACGAACTGCACACCGGCGCGCTTACTGAGCAAGTCCATCGCCAATTGCGCCGCACTTCCCGTGCCGATCGAGGCGTAGTTCAACTTATTCGGATTGGCTTTGGCTGTATCCAGCAGCTCTTTGGCGCTTTTCAGGCCAGCTTGCGGCGAGGTCACCAGCACCAAGGGAGCGCGGGCCATCAAACCCAAGGTGTTGAAGCTGCTTTTGTCGTAGGGCAAGCTCTTGTAAAGCGCCGCATTGAACACCAAAATGCTATTGTCTGCCGCCAACCAGGTGTGGCCATCGTTGCCGGCTTTGAGCACAAGACTCGCTGCCTGTAGACCGCCCGCACCGAGCTGATTTTCAACCACCACTTGCTTGCCCAGCGATTCGCCCATGGCCGCAGCCACAGAGCGCACCATGGCATCCGACCCACCGCCCGGTGCCGAGTGGGTGACCCAGCGCAGCGCGTTGTAGGGAAAGTCCAAGGCCCAAGCCGATGAACACAGGTTCAGACCAAGCAAAACAATGAGTAGGCGAGCCGCCGCCGTTCGTTTGATGAGATTCGTCGCCACAGTATTCTCCGTAAGAAGGCTGTAAGTCTAGGCGCTGCACTCTTACACTCTGTCACGGGTTTCCCCGATACATTAGCCGATTTAATGGCTCC
>JAYVJQ010000250.1:0-8164 GCA_043769055.1 Allobrachymonas sp. | reverse complement strand
CATGAGCACGTCGTTGGGCACGAGAGGCGATTCCCAAAGCACGCGGATGCCCGCTTTGGCCTCAGGTGTGCGTTCTTGAAACACCGCCAAATCGGTGCTGTTGTTCACCGCCACATCCACCTTTTTGCTCCACAGCGAATCCAAATTAGGGAAGTGTCCGCCAATCGTCACCGATTTAAAAAGCTGCTCGGGCGTGGTGTTGCGCTTGGAAAAAAGCAGCGCTTGCGGCAGCACATAGCCCGAGGTAGAGGTTTTTGCGCCGCCTGCATAGCTGTATTTGCCTTGCGTAAACGCTTGATCGAGCGTTGTGATGCCGCTATCTGCGCGGGTGATGATCACGCCCTTGTAGCCATTCGTGCCATTGACGTTGAAGTACAGCGCGAAGGCTTGCGCATTGGCATCAATCACTGCATCAATTGCTGTGCTGCTCGATAGCCAAGCCACATCAATCTTGCCATCGCGTAGCGCCGCTACGATTTCGGCTTGGCTGGCTGTGACGAGCTCGGTGGCGATGTTGTTCTTTTTGCCAATGTCTTGCACCAGCGGCAGCCAAGCGGCGCGTGTTTCATCAGGTTTGGCCGCTTGCACGCCAATGATCATTTTGGACAAAGGCGGCATAGCAGTTGGCGTGCTGCATGCCATGAGCAAACCACTGAAGGCTGCAAGTGTGCTGAGTTGAAAATAACGGCGTTGCATGCGGATTCCTTGAATAATGTTGGTGTGCCCTGATGCACTGCATCAAGACTTAGGAGTGCTATTGACTTCTTTTTCCCAGCGCTCAATCAAGCGGCGGCGCTCGCTGCTTTTTCCATACTTGGCGTAATCGTAATTGATCATTTTGACCTTTTTGAAATCAGGCATGCGCGGATCGAGCTTGGTTTCTTTGTTGCTGGGTAGTTGAAATTGTTTGGCTGCAACTGCCAGCTCTTGCGCTGCGGGCGTTAAGGCCCACTCGTAAAATTGTTTGGCGGTGTCCATGTTGCGAGCACCTTTTATGATGCTCATCGAGCCAATCTCAGCGCCTGTGCCTTCACAGGGAGAATTGGCCACCACGGGAAACCCGTTGGCAAATTCCACGGCGGCTTCATGAGCAAAAGCCACGCCAATCAAATTCTCGCCGCGTGCTGCGTTTTTTACTGGCCCTGCGCCTGAGCGAGTGTATTGACTCACGTTTTTATGCAGCGCTTTCAGATAAGTAAACGCCTGCTCTTCGCCCATGAGCTGAACCAAGGTAGCGATTGCAACATAGGCGGTGCCAGATGTATTGGGGTTGGGCGCTTGAATCTCGCCTTTCCATTTGGAATCCAGCAAATCCGCCCAACATTTAGGTGGCTGCATTTTTTTCTTGGCCATGCCTTCTGTGTTGTAGCTAAAACCTAGCGGCCCAGAGTATGTGCCCACAGTTTTGTAGCCGCTTTGCGCGGCTTGCTTTTGCGCCCAGTCGTATAACTTAGACAAGTTTGGTGATTTGTATTCTTGTGTCAGATCCAACTCAGCAGCCTGCATATGTGGATCGCCGGTACCACCGTACCAAACATCCGTTTTCGGATTGGCTTTTTCTGCATTGAGTTGCGCCATTGCCTCACCAGAGGATTTGTGCACGAGATTGACTTTGATGCCTGTGCTTTTGGCAAAAACGGTTTGTACCAAATTGCATTGCTCGGCCTGCACCGAGCAAATGATGTTGAGACTTTGCGCTTGGGCAGTTTGTGCGGCGATGGTTGCTGCAAAGCTGAGGGCGAGGTATTTAAATTTTTGTTTCATGGAAATTTCTTTCTAAATCGTTGATAACTTTATTTT
Source organism: Allobrachymonas sp. (assembly GCA_043769055.1). Taxonomy (GTDB): domain Bacteria; phylum Pseudomonadota; class Gammaproteobacteria; order Burkholderiales; family Burkholderiaceae_C; genus JANMDU01. Next base: position 6,364 of record JAYVJQ010000250.1, on the reverse strand, counting down.
GCCAGTGCAAACTGCCTACGGGCAGAGGGGGAAACGCTGGTAATAGCGATGTAACTTCGTCAGACCCTCTTAAGAAGCATCTCTAGTTTCGTGCCGCGCCGAATTGCTTCGTCGATTTTCTGTGCGCGCTCTTCTGGGTTGAGCTGCTTGTCATTCGTCAAGCGCTGGCGGGTGTTAAACATTTCTAAATCCGCTATGGGTGCGAGTTGTAAATTGCTGGACTTGCGAAAACCCGTGAGATTGTTCATGTCCCGCAGCATTTGCTTTTCTTCACCCGTCTTGCCGAACGAGACGATAAAGTCTTGCGCTTTTTTACGTGTCGCCAGAGGTAACGCAAGCCGCCACACCAGCGGCGATTCTGGAATGTCGGGTGATTCCCAAACGACGCGAATATTTTTAGCCTGCTCGGGATTGGTTTGCCGAAAAATATCCAGCTCGGTCGTGTTGTTGGTGGCTAAATCGACTTCACCTTTGGCTACGCGGTTCAAATTATCTAAATGGCTTGCGCGCCTGACTTCTTTGAACAGAGCATCGGGATCATTCACGCCGCGCTTGGCAAATGCAAAGTAGCGCGGCACAACATGGCCCGAGGTGCTGCGTAAATCGCCATCGCTGAATACGTACTTGCCTCTGGTGCTGACCACATCATCAACATTCTTAATGGATGAGGCGGCGGGCGTGATCAGCAAGGAGCGGTAGGCAAACTGGCCTTTAACCACGAGCTGGCCAAACACCGCACCAAGGTTGGCCTCGGCCAATTCAATGGCCGGCACATTGCCAACCCAAGCGTAATCGAGCAAACCTTTCTTAAAGTCCTCAACCAATTCGCCTTGCTGTGCGTAGGTCTTGGGTTCAATCGTTTGGCCCATGTACATACTCATGCGCTCTAAAAATGGCGTCCAGCTTTTGAGCGTGGCCTCTGCATTGCGCGGCGTGATGAGGCCAAACACACTGCGTTTAGGTGCGGCACTGGGCCGATTTGACTTGGCGCTTTGCGCGAAAGTGGGCGCGAGGCTTAAAGCCATAAGTGATAAAGCCAGGATGTCTCGACGGTTTTGCATGGTAATCTCCTAATTCGGCTTGAATTCAACCGATGTGAGTAATTAGATTACTCGTTAAGCTTATTTACCATTAGAGATTTCCCTTGTAACAGTTCTGTAACTTGGTAAAAATATGGAATTCGATTACATTAGGCTATCGTTTAGTAACTCTTTTCTTGCCTCACTATCACCATGAGCTTTAATCTCATCCTTTTCGGCGGCACAGGCGATCTGGCCTGGCGCAAACTCATGCCAGCCCTGTTCCAAGCCTTCCGCCACGGCACGTTGCCAGAGGGCGGTCGCATCATTGGCGTAGCGCGTGATGAGATGAGCGACGAGAAATATCGTGAGCTGATTCGCACGCGCTTCGATCAAGTGGAGTTGGCCAAGCGCCCCAGCCAAGAAGAGTTTGATCGGTTTGCCGCGTTGCTGCATTACCAGCGCATGGATTTGAGCAAGCCGGAAAGCTATGCCTTGCTCAAAGCGCGGCTTGATGAGCGCGCGGCTGATACCACCGTCATGTATTTGGCCGTCTCGCCGCATCTGTTCACCGATGTCGCCACGCAGCTCGGCGCGGCGGGCTTGAACACTGCAAGTACCCGCCTCGTGCTAGAAAAACCGCTCGGCCATGATCTGGCCAGCAACCGCGCGATCAATCAAACGGTGCTGAAATTTTTCAGCGAGAAGCAGGTGTTTCGCATCGACCATTATTTGGGTAAACCGAGCGTGCAAAACCTCATGGCATTGCGATTTGCCAATGCGCTGTTTGAGCCGGTGTGGCGACGCGAGCATATTGCGAATATTCAAATCACGATGGCAGAAGACCTAGGCGTGGAGAAGCGCGGAGGCTATTACGATGGCATTGGCGCGCTACGCGATATGGTGCAAAACCATGCGCTGCAACTTCTCTGCGCCATTGCGATGGAGCCGCCCATCAATGCGCATGCTGATGCAATCCGCGATGAAAAGCTTAAAGTGCTGCGCTCATTGAAGCGCTGGGATGCGCAAACACTCTCGCAGCATGTAGTGCGCGGCCAGTATGCAGAAGGCAATTTGAATGGCAGCAAAGTGCCTGGCTATTTGCAAGAAACAGGCGTGAACGCTAGCAGTCAAACGGAAACTTTCGTCGCATTGCGCGCAGAGATTGCCAATTGGCGCTGGGCGGGCGTGCCGTTTTACATTCGCACCGGCAAGCGCATGAGCGGGCGCGAAGCGCACATCGTGGTGAATTTTCATAAAACGCCGCATGCGATTTTTAATACACCCAACGGCGGCGCTAACAAACTCGTGATTCACTTGCAGCCGAAAGACGGCTTGGAGCTGCACCTGATGGCGCAGGCGCAGGCCAATCGCCGCGACACCAACTCGCTCAGTCTCACGCAGCTTGATTTAGATTTTGACAAACGCTTTGGCGCAGAGCGCGTGGGCGCGTATGAGCGCTTGCTGCTTGATGTGATTGATGGCCGTTTGAACCTGTTTGTGCGCAGCGATGAGCAAGAAGAGGCTTGGCGTTGGGTGGAGCCGATTTTGAACCATTGGAAAACCGACGCGAATGCACCTCGCCCCTACGCCGCTGGCAGCTGGGGGCCAAGCGCGTCGAGCGCGATGATTGCCAAAGATAATTTTTGCTGGGATGAAGAAAGTTGAGCCCCACACGCTTTGCACTTCGTGTCTGCGCTGCCCCCCGAGGGGACCTTCGTGCACTGGCAAAGCCAGATGCACTCGCGATAGCCTAAAGGAAAAACACAATGAGCATGCTCGAACGCATCAAGGCATCCTTGCCCTCGTTAGCCCCCGCCGAGCAGCGCGTGGGCAAGCTCGTGCTGCTTGACCCGCGCGCGTTTGCGAATCTTCCTGTGAGCGAACTCTCAGATCGTGCGCATGTGAGCAAACCGACCGTGGTGCGCTTTTGCCGCAGCATGGGCTATGACGGACTTTCGGATTTCAAGCTCAAACTTGCAGGGTCGGTCAGTGAGGGTGTGCCCTTCATTCACCGCAGTGTGGATACCGACGATAAGGTGAGCGATGTGATGGTCAAGGTGATTGACAACACCGTTGCGGCTTTTCTGAAATATCGCAACGATGCGAGCAGCTTTGCTTATGAAAAAGCATCTGTTGCATTGGCAGAGACCTACACGCAGAGAAAGCGCATTGAGTTTTATGGCGTGGGCAATTCAGGCATCGTGGCGCAAGATGCGCAGCACAAATTCTTTCGCTTGGGCGTTACGAGCATTGCCTATAGCGATGGCCATATGCAAGTGATGAGTGCCTCCACCGTGGGGCCGGGCGATTGCGTGGTGGTGATCAGCAACTCAGGGCGTACCCGCGATTTGATGGATGCTTGCGATATTGCGCGCAAAAATGGCGCGACCACGATTGTGATCACCGCCAGTGGCTCGCCGTTGGCCAGCGCCGGTCACATCCACCTAGCGGCTGACCATCCCGAGGGCTATGACCGCTACAGCCCCATGGTCTCGCGGCTCTTGCACTTGCTGATGATTGACATTTTGGCCACTAGCGTTGCGTTGCGCATTGGCAGTGCCAAATTGCAACCCGTTCTTAAAGAGATGAAGAACAACCTGCGCAGTAAGCGCTACGCTTGATAGTTAAGTGTTCTGGGCATCAAGTCCTGGTATTATTTCATCAAATTGCTATGATTTTTATAGCAAATGATTTGAATTGAATCATGACTGAGCTGCTGCGACAATGTGCGGCATGACCTCATCGACACAGCATCCTCGCGCTTGGGCGCACCAAGCCATTGAAAAAATCGAATCAGATTTCCAGCGCAGTGCTGATACGCATTTGATTGCACTGCCGCTGCCCAGCTTTAACGCAGCCGGCATTGATTTCTACTTTAAAGACGAATCCACGCATCCAACGGGCAGCTTGAAGCATCGCTTGGCGCGCTCGCTGTTTCTTTATGCGCTGTGCAATGGTTGGCTGCATGAAAAATCTACCGTGGTGGAAGCATCGAGTGGATCAACGGCGGTGAGTGAGGCGTATTTCGCGCGGTTGCTGGGCTTGCCTTTTGTGGCCGTGATGCCGCGCAGCACTTCGCCCGAGAAAATTGCCTTGATTGAGTTCTACGGCGGGCGTTGCCATTTAGTGGAGAGCGCCTCAGCCGTGTATGAAGCGGCGCAAAAAATCGCCGTTGATACGGGCGGGCATTACATGGATCAATTCACCTATGCCGAGCGCGCCACCGATTGGCGCGGCAACAACAACATTGCACAAAGCATGTTTGAGCAAATGGCGCGCGAGCGGCATGCGATTCCGAGTTGGATCATCGTCGGCGCAGGCACAGGCGGCACGAGCGCCACCATTGGCCGCTTTGTGCGCTACCGGCAATTTCCCACGCGCCTGTGCGTGGCCGACCCGGAAGGCTCGGTGTTTGCCGCGTATCACGCCAGTGGCGATAAGCAGCTCACGGGCGCTGGCTCGCGCATCGAAGGCATTGGCCGCCCGCGCGTGGAGCCCAGCTTCATTCGCGGTTTGATCGATCAGATGCAGGTGGTGAGCAATGCGCAATCGATTGCTGCCATGCGATTGCTCTCTGGCTTGCTGGGCAGGCGGGTTGGGCCATCGACGGGGACGAATTTTGTGGCGATGCTCGAATTGGCCACTCAGATGAAGGCGCGTGGTGAGCTGGGATCGATTCTCTCGTTGATTTGCGACGCAGGCGAGCGCTATTTGCCCACGTATCACAACGAAGCTTGGGTGAGTGAATGCATGGGAGATTGCAAAGAAGCGCAGGCCAGTTTAGATGCCACGCTGTCATGAGAAAATCTCTTTCATGACACGCGACTACAAAATAGCCCCCTCCATCCTCTCTGCCGACTTCGCCCGCTTGGGCGATGAGGTGAAAAACGTACTGGCGGCAGGCGCGGACTGGATTCATTTTGATGTGATGGACAACCATTACGTGCCCAATCTCACCTTCGGCCCAATGATTTGCCAAGCGATCAAGCCGCATGCCACCAAGCCTGATGGCAGCAAAGCGCTGATGGATGTGCATTTGATGGTCGAGCCTGTGGATGCGCTGGCCGAGAGCTTTGCTCTAGCAGGCGCAGACCTTATCAGCTTTCACCCCGATGCCAGCCGCCATGTGCATCGCAGCATTCAAGCGATTAAATCCAAAGGCTGCCAAGTGGGCTTGGTGTTTAATCCGGCCTCTGAATTGGATGTGCTCGATTGGGTGATTGAAGATATTGACCTGATCATGCTCATGAGTGTGAACCCCGGCTTTGGCGGTCAGAGCTTCATTGAGAGCACTTTGCGCAAACTAGACGTGGTGCGCAAGCGCATTGATGCCAGCGGCAAGAAGATTTTTTTAGAAGTTGATGGTGGTATCAAGCCTGAGAACATTCGCCGCGTGGCCGATGCAGGCGCAGATGCATTCGTTGCCGGCAGCGCGATTTTTGGCAAGCCGGATTACAAGGCCGTGATTGACAGCATGCGCGCTGCACTGAAATGAATCGCACGTGATGCTCAGGTCATGCTTGCCAATATTGAAGCCGTGATCGTCGATCTTGACGGCACGATGGTCGATACCTTGGGCGATTTTGAGGTGGCGCTCAACCGCATGCTGGCCGATTTTGAGCTGCCTCCGGTGGATCGTGCGTTCATTGAGGCTACGGTGGGCAAAGGCAGCGAGCATTTGATCCGCAATACCTTATATTTTGTACAAAATAGGCCAATAGCCGGCATAGAATCTGCACAGTATGCTATTAAAAATATAGCGTATGAAGAGGCTTGGCAGAGTTATCAAGCGCACTACTTGGCCTGCAATGGGCAGGCCAGCTTGGTGTATCCCGGCGTGTTGGAGGGTTTGCAAGCCTTGAAAGCACGCGGCTTGAAGATGGCCTGCTTGACGAATAAGCCTGTGGCCTTTGCTAAGCCTCTGCTCAAGCTCAAAGGGCTAGACGGGTTTTTCAGCCATGTGTTTGGCGGCGATTCATTCGAGAAGAAAAAGCCCGATCCGCTGCCGCTCCTCAAAACCTGCGAATCTCTTGAATCACATCCCGAGCGCACCTTGATGATTGGCGACAGCAGCAACGATGCGCAGGCGGCGCATGCAGCGCGCTGCCCTGTGGTGCTGATGACCTATGGCTACAACCATGGGCAGGACATTCGAGTCACGCCTGCATGGGCCCATTTAGATTCTTTGGCAAATGTATTGCCCTTGCTACCGCACACATAAAAAAGCCTGCTCAATTCACTGATTGAGCAGGCTGGGCTTGGGTCAAAAACAATTAGCTAATATTGGTGTTGGCTGATGTCTGTTCGCCAAGCAAAGCCTTGCGTAGTTGATCATCCGCAGG
>JAYVJQ010000249.1:0-2937 GCA_043769055.1 Allobrachymonas sp. | reverse complement strand
GATTTGCACGCGCTCGCGTTGCTTGGGTGTGAGTTGGGCAATCTGTGTGGGTGAGAGGCCGAATTCTTCGCTGATTTGCGGCAAGAGCTTGGAGAGCAGGGCGGCATCAACCGCCCAATCGAGCCCCGGCACGGGCACTGCGCCCGCAGCCGCTGCAACGAGCGCGCGGCGAGCAAGCAAGGCTCGTGCGCGCTCGCGTGCCTGTGTCTGCGCAGGCGTGAGATCGATGCTTGGTTTACGTGGCGCTGCCGCCATCGCCGCCACCCGATTTTTTGGTGACCAAGCTGTAGATCACCAGCAAGATGATCGCGCCAACCACCGAGGCAATGAAGCCAGCCACGTCGCCCTGCTTGTACAGACCCAGCGCTGAGCCTGTATAGGTGGCAAGAAAAGAGCCTGCCACGCCGAGCACAGCGGTCATGATCAGGCCGAGTTTGTCGTCACCGGGTTTGAGGGCGCGGGCGATTAAGCCGACGATAAAGCCGATAACGATTGTTCCAATGATGCTCATCATGATAATTTCTCCTGTTGTGATGCGATTCCCAGATCGGGTGTGCATCACTTTACACCATGCGCGTTTCAGGCGGTCATCAAGCCATCGATTCGCTCAGACAGCTCCAGCCACTTCCACTCGGCATCTTCGATCTCGCTGGTAATGGCAGCTAAGCGTTTGTTTGCTTCGATCAGCTCTGCGCTAGGCATGGGCTGAATCAATCTGTCGTGCAGTTTTTCTTGCTCAGATTTGAGAGCAGCGATGCCGTCTTCTAACTGCTTTAAGCGGGTCTTCATGGGCTTGGCTTTTTCGGCAAACGCGCTTCGTTGGCGCGCTTCTTCTTGTTTTTGCTCTTTACTTTTAAAGGTGGGTTCTGGCTCTTTTTGAGAGGTTTTTGAATCAGTAGCCAGCATAGAATCTACGCGGGGTGCTATTAATTTAGTAGTCACAAGAGGTTGCACAATATCCAAACCTTCTCTGCGCAACTTGGCTTGTTCCAGCAGATATTTCTGGTAATCATCCAAATCGCCATCAAAGGGCTTCACAGCACCTGCGCCGACCAGCCAGAACTCATCGCACACGCTGCGCAGCAAGGCGCGGTCGTGGCTGACCAGCATCACTGTGCCTTCAAACTCATTGAGCGCCATTTGCAGAGCTTCGCGGGTGGTCAGATCCAAATGGTTGGTGGGCTCATCGAGCAGCAGTAGATTCGGTTTTTGCCAGACGACCATCGCCAAGACGAGGCGCGCTTTTTCGCCACCGCTCATGCTGCCCACGGCTTGGCCCACCATCTCACCGGTGAATAAAAAGCTGCCCAAAAAATTGCGCAGCTCTTGCTCACGCCCGCTCGGGCCCACCTCTTTGGCCAAGCGAACCATGTGCTCCAGCGGTGTGCTGGCTTCATGCAACACATCAAGCTCTTGCTGCGCAAAATAACCAATCGAAAGGCCCTTGCCTTCGGTGATCTGACCTGCGATGGGAGCAAGCTGCTTGGCCACAGTTTTCACAAAGGTAGATTTGCCTTGGCCGTTTGCGCCCAAAATACCAATGCGCTGCCCTGCCATCACGGATTTGCTGATGCCTTGCAAAATTGGCGTGATCTCGCTCTCACTGGTGTAGCCCAGCGTAGCATCCGTGATGGAGAGCATCGGGTTGGGAATGTTCGTGGGCTCACGGAATTCAAACTGGAAATCAGCGGAGGTAAGTGCGGGCGCAAGCCGCTCCATACGCTCCAGAGCTTTGACGCGGCTTTGTGCCTGCTTGGCCTTGCTGGCCTTGGCCTTGAAGCGGTCAATGAAGTGCTGCAAGTGCGCAATTTTTTCTTGCTGCTTGGCAAATGATGCTTGCTGCTGAATGATGCGCAACACGCGCTGCTCTTCAAAGAAGGTGTAGTTGCCGCCGTAGCGAGTGATTTGGCCTGCGTCGATATGCAGCGTCACTTTGGTGATGGCATCTAAAAACTCACGGTCGTGGCTGATCACCACCATCGTGCCAGCAAAGCGCTTGAGCCAGCTCTCTAGCCACACCAGCGCATCTAAATCCAAGTGGTTGGTCGGCTCATCGAGCAGCAGCAAATCGGCGGGGCACATGAGCGCGCGCGCCAGCTGCAAGCGCATGCGCCAGCCGCCTGAGAAGCTGTTGACGGGCTTATCAAGCTCGTTGATGCGAAAGCCTAGGCCTAAGATCAAGGCTTGCGCTCTGGCGCGGGCATCGTGATCGCCAGCATCGTGAAGCTGCGAATACAGCTCGGCAATCGCATAGCCAGATTCCTCTGTGTGCTCATTTTTTTGCTCTTCTTTTGATAGCATTTCACGCAGCTCAGACAAGCGCGTATCACCTTGGATCACATAATCGGTGGCGGAATCTTCTGTCTCAGGCATGTGCTGCAAAACTTGCGCCATGCGCCAACTGCTGGGCTGAAAAAACTCGCCTTTGTCTTCTTGCAGCTCGCCTGTGAGTAGCGCAAACAAGCTGGATTTGCCCGCGCCATTGCGGCCCACAAGGCCGACTTTTTCACCAGGCTGAATGGTGGCGCTGGCATCTTGTATCAGCACTTTGGCAGCACGGCGCAGGGTGATATTTTTAAGAGAGATCATGCAAAGTTGTGCCTTGACCGCACGGTGCAAATGCACTGCACGGCAAGGAAGGTCAATTAGTTGGAGGGTTGCGTGCTGCGGCGGCGCTCTTCCATCTCGCGCCGCTCGATGCAGACGGGATGGTTGCGGAAAACAGAGCGCTCACATTGCTCGGCCATGCAATTGAGGAAGCCAAGCAATAGGCGACCTTCGCATGCCTCGCGCGGCCCAGTTGGCCCGCGTGCAGCTGGGGTGGCAGCAGGAGAGGCGGTGATGGGTGCGCTGGCAGGGCGTGGCACAGGAGCGGGTGTCACAACAGGGGGCTCGATTGCTGGTGCGCTGGGTATATTCGGCGCACTGGGGCGCGCA
>JAYVJQ010000248.1:0-3956 GCA_043769055.1 Allobrachymonas sp. | reverse complement strand
CCCGAAGGCTTGCTGCATTCCATGGGCGAGGCCGACACGCCCGAGGCTGCTTATGCGGCCAAAGAAATTGCCGAAGCGGTCAATGAAGCTTTAGAGGCTCTGCCCGAGGAACTGCGCCGCGCTTTGGTACTCAGAGAGATGGAGGGCCTCAGCTATGAAGACATCAGCGAGGCCATGGATTGCCCGATTGGCACGGTGCGCTCGCGCATCTTTCGTGCCCGCGAGGCGATTTCTGCACGGATTAAGCCCATGCTTGACCGGCAAACAGGAAAGCGGTGGTAAGCCGATGAATCTACCCCTATTTTTGTTGATGAGTTTTTTTGGACGACGATCATGAAGTACGTTGAAACTGCAAATTTACAAGGCCAGCCAAGCCATGCCGAGCTGCTGTCGGCCTTGCACGACGGCCAGCTCGATGCGATGAGCGCGCAGGCCTTGGTGCGCGCCAGTCTTGCCGATGATTCGCTGATGCAGAAATGGCGCAGCATGAGCGCGATCAGCGCGGTGATGGCCCATAGCATGCAAGGCGCAACGGCACAGCTGCCGATGCAAGTAGCCAGGCCGCAAGAGGCCGCCAACGATAACGATGGCCTCTTTCGCTGGAAGATGGTGGCAGGCGTTGCGGCGCTGGCCGCAGTCGGCTCCATCGTGTGGGGCTTGGTGGGCCAGCAGACTGCGCCTAGCGGTGCTCAGCTCGCGCAGCAATCGCCCACGCAAAACGTGATCACTGTACAAGCCAACGCGGGTAGCGGCCAAGAGCCGCTGGTGATGATCCGCGATCCGCGTTTGGATGAACTGCTGGCTGCACACAAGCAGTTTGGCGGCATGTCGGCCTTGCAGCAGCCTGCTGGCTCGTTGCGCAGCGCCTCGCTCGTCAGCACCCGCCCATGATTGCCATGAAACCTCTGTTTTTTAAGCAAAATCGGCAAGTAGCCGGGATGAATATTGCGCGCGATGCTATGAATTTAATAGTAATTGCGGGCCTCAGTTGGAGTCTTTTGGCGGTGCCCGCTTTCGCACAAAAATTCTCAGAGCCAACGCCCACCGGCAATGGCGCGATCTCGGTGAGCGAATGGCTCTCGCGCATGCACGAAGCCGCCATGAAAAAGCGCAGCTATGTGGGCACTATGGTGCAAAGCTCGGGCGGCGCGCAGGGCGGTATCAGCAGTGCGCGCATTTGGCATGCCTGCGATGGGCAAAATCAAATTGAGCGCGTCGAAGCACTCACCGGCGCGCCGCGTAGCTCGATTCGCAAAGATGACAAGCTCGTCACCTTCGTGCCCGAGGCCAAGCTCGTGCGTATGGAAACCCGCGAAGGCATTGCGGGTAGCAGTAATTTCACTGAGCTGCTCAAGCCCGGTGACAACAGTATTGCTGAGTTCTACACCGTCAAATCGCTAGGCATCGAGCGCATAGCAGGCCATGAGGCCGATGTGGTGCAACTCAAAGCCCGCGACGATCTGCGCTACGGCTACCGCCTGTGGACAGAGCGCAAAACCGCGCTTGTGCTCAAAATTCAAACGCTCGATGCCAGCGGCGCAGTGCTCGAGCAAGCAGCTTTTTCTGAATTGCAGCTCGATGCACCCGTAAAGATGAGCAAGCTCAAAGCCATGATGAAGCCGCAAGAGGGCTGGCGTGTCGAGCAAAGCGATGTGGTCAAAACCACGGCTGCCGCTGAAGGCTGGCAACTCAAAACGAACGTGCCCGGCTTCAAGCCCGTGAGCTGCCATAAGCGCGGCGCCAGCACCGCCGCCATGCAAGACGATACGCTGCAATGGGTCTTCTCCGATGGATTGGCTACCGTCTCGCTCTTCGTGCAGCCCTTCGATAAAGCTCGCCACACGCAAGAGGGCATTGCCGCCACGGGCGCAACCAATAGCCTGTTTCGTCGCATGAACGATTATTTTCTAACGGCTGTCGGCGAAGTGCCGCCCAGCACGTTACGCAGTTTTGCCAATGCTTTTGAACGCAAAAAATAAACACCATTTTCTTCACCAACGTTTCTCATGAAAACCAATATCCAATCCGTTTTTTCCTCCACCGTGTTGGCCAGCATGCTGGCATTGGCGGGCTTCACAAGCGTTGCCTTGTTGCCTGCCTCAGCTGCTGCACAAAGTGCGCCCGCTGTTCGCGGTCTGCCCGATTTTGCGGATCTCGCTGAAGCCACTGGCCCCAGCGTGGTGAATATCCGCACCGTGGCGCGGGTGTCGTCTCGCGCGGGAGGTGGCGGCGGTTTAGAGGGTATGGACGAAGAAATGCAAGAGTTCTTCAAGCGTTTTTTTGGTGATCGCATGCCCAATATTCCTGGGGCCCCGCGAGGCAACACCCCGCCCCGAGGCAACACACCCAATGCCCCGCAAGAGGAGCGCGAAGTGCCGCGCGGCGTTGGCTCAGGATTTATCTTGTCAGCCGATGGCTTCATCATGACCAATGCGCACGTTGTTGAAGGCGCAGATGATGTGATCGTCACGCTCACCGACAAACGCGAATTGAAGGCAAAAATCATCGGCTCAGACAAGCGCACCGATGTAGCCGTGATCAAGGTCGAAGCCACGGGCTTGCCCTTCGTCAAAATCGGCGATTCCAACCGCGTGCGCGTCGGCGAATGGGTGATGGCGATTGGCTCACCCTTCGGCTTAGACAATACCGTCACCGCAGGCATCGTGAGCGCCAAAGCGCGCGAGACGGGTGATTTTCTCCCCTTCATTCAAACCGATGTGGCGATCAACCCCGGCAACTCCGGCGGCCCGCTGCTGAACATGCGTGGCGAAGTCATTGGCATCAACAGCCAAATTTATTCGCGCTCCGGCGGCTTCCAAGGCATTTCGTTTGCGATTCCGATTGACGAGGCCATGCGCGTGAGCGAGCAGCTGCGCGCCACAGGCCGCGTGGTGCGCGGGCGCATTGGTGTGCAGATTGGTGAAGTCACCAAAGAAGTGGCCGAATCGCTGGGCTTGCCCAAAGCCGCTGGCGCGCTGGTGCGCTCGGTGGAAGCCGATGCACCCGCAGCCAAAGGTGGCGTGGAGGCGGGCGACATCATCACCAAGTTCGATGGCAAGCCAATCGAACGCTCCACCGATCTGCCGCGCTTAGTCGGCGGCACCAAGCCTGGTACCAAGAGCGTTGTCACCGTCTTCCGCCGTGGCCAGTCGCGTGATTTGAGCGTCACCGTCGCAGAAATCCCCGCCGAGACCCCAGCCAAAAAAGCCAGCGCCCCAGCCGAGCCACCTAAGCCCACAGGCGCTGGTCAAGCGGTTGGCTTGGCCGTGGCTGAACTCACCGACGCGCAAAAGAAAGACCTCAAACTCAAAGGCGGCGTGCGCGTCACCGCAGCGCTTGAAGCCGCAGCCCGAGCCGGCCTGCGCGAAGGCGATGTGATCGTGGCCGTGGCCAATGCCGAGGTGAACACGGTGGCCGAGTTTGAAGCCGCGCTCTCAAAAGCAGATCGCAGCAAGCCGATCAATGTACTGTTCCGGCGCGGTGAGATGGCGCAGTTCGCGTTGATTCGGGCGCGTTGATTTTTTATTTGCGCTCTGAGGCGTTTGCGATCCGACTGCGCTTGGGTTATCTCACTGCGCGAATGTCCCCCGGGCTGGCCTTCGGCTGGCCCTCCTCCTCTATTTCGCTGCGTGAGACAACCCAATCACAGTCGGTTAGCGAGTAGGTCGAAATTCAAAAGACTGATTTGAGTACGGTGTGTAAATACCGTTAATCAGCAGTACTGGGCTGAGATTGAGCTATTTCGGCGACTCGTTGTTCAATCTTGCTCTTGCAAGTTTGAATGACTTTGCGCAACTCTTCAATTCCAAGATAAATGATTTTGCCTTGATGCTTAGCACACTCAGTATCTAATAGACCTAGTCTTACTGTGTCATAAAAATAGGCATAATGCATCTATCTTTCCTTTCAAGGAGATCAGATGGACAAGACCAGCGACTTTGATCACTACCTTACGC
>JAYVJQ010000247.1:0-7677 GCA_043769055.1 Allobrachymonas sp. | reverse complement strand
GCGCGATTGCTGTGCAAGCTGCTGAAGTGGAGGTGCTGCACTATTGGACTTCGGGCGGCGAAGCCAAATCCGCTGCTGAGCTGAAGAAAATGCTGGAGGCCAAAGGCCACAAGTGGAAAGACTTTGCAGTGGCAGGCGGCGGCGGTGATAACGCCTCCACTGCGCTCAAGAGCCGTGCTGTAGCTGGCAACCCGCCAGCCGCCGCGCAGGTCAAAGGCCCTGCGATTCAAGAGTGGGCCAATGAAGGCATGCTGGCCAGCATGGATGCTGTGGCTAAAGCAGAAAAGTGGGATGAGCTGCTGCCCAAGGTGGTGGCCGATGTGATGAAGAGCAAAGGCAGCTATGTGGCGGCACCTGTGAACGTACACCGCGTCAACTGGATGTGGGCCAACCCTGATGTGCTCAAAAAAGCCGGCGTGGCTGGCATGCCCAAGACTTGGGACGAGTTCTTCGTGGCTGCTGACAAGATCAAAAAATCAGGCGCAGTGGCGCTCGCACATGGCGGCCAAAACTGGCAAGATTTCACCGTGTTTGAATCCGTGGCGCTGGGCATTGGCGGCGCGAAATACTACAACGACGCACTCGTCAAACTCGACCCCGCCGCATTGAACAGCGCCACCACCACGAAAGTGCTGGAAACCTTCAAAAAGCTCAAAGGCTACACCGACAATGCGTCGAATGGCCGCGATTGGAACTTAACCACCGCCATGGTGATTCAGGGCAAAGCAGGCTTCCAGTTCATGGGCGATTGGGCCAAGGGCGAGTTCACAGCCGCTGGCAAAAAACCGGGCGAAGGCTTCCTCTGCGCAGCAGCGCCCGGCACGGCAAATGCCTACACGTTTAACGTGGACAGCTTCATCTTGTTCAAGCTCAAAGACGCAGGCGCGCAAAAAGCGCAAGCCGATTTGGCCAGTGCCATTTTGTCGAAAGACTTCCAAGAAGTGTTCAACCAAAACAAAGGCTCGATCCCCGTTCGCTTAGGTCACGACATGAGCAAGTTTGATTCTTGCGCACAACTGTCTGCCAAAGACTTTGTAGCAACATCGAAGAGCGGCGGCTTAGTGCCATCGGTTGCGCACGGCATGGCGATCAAACCAGCAGCAGAAGGCGCGATCAAAGACATGGTGAGCAGCTACTGGAACGACGACAAAATGAGTGTGGCCGATGCGCAGAAAAAACTGGTGACGGCTGCTGCGACGAAGTAATCTCGGTCATTTAAAACCAAAAGACGTAACGCAGAAAACACAGAAATTACACAGAAAAAAATACCGAAAAATACCCGACTCCAACTCGGTATTTATCTGTGTCTTCTGTGTGATTCCGGCTGTTTTTCTGTGTTCCGTGTTTGTATTTTTCCTCTCCCATGCACAACTCGAAAGAACATTGGCTACCCAAGCTCGTGATTGCCCCCGGCTTTCTCTTCGGGTTGGCGTTCATCTATGGCTTCATGATTTGGAATGGCATCTTGAGCGTGACGGGCTCGCGCATGCTACCGCGCTACGATGAATTTGTAGGTATGGAGCAATACTCCAAGCTCTTTGCGATGGAGCGCTGGCATGTGGCGCTCAAGAATATGTTTGTGTTTGGCTTTTTGTATGTGGGCGGCGCATGCGTGGTCGGCATCCTCCTGGCCATTTTTCTCGATCAAAAAATTCGCGCAGAGGGCGCGCTGCGCACGATTTATTTGTACCCGATGGCGCTGAGCTTTATTGTCACGGGTACGGCTTGGAAATGGATGCTCAATCCTTCGCTAGGCATTCCGAAATTGCTGCAAGATTGGGGTATCACCGAGCAGCCCATCGAATGGCTGGTCAGCCCCGATACCGCGATTTACTGCATCGTGTTTGCGGGCATTTGGCAGAGTGCCGGCTTTGCAATGGCGCTGTTTCTCGCAGGCTTGCGCGGCATTGACGACAGCATCATCAAGGCAGCGCAGGTTGATGGCGCTTCGCTTCCACTGATTTACTGGCGCATTATTTTGCCCAGCCTGCGCCCCGTGTTGTTCTCCACTGTGTTGGTGCTCTCGCATCTGTCGATCAAGAGCTTTGACCTCGTGATGGCGCTGACCAATGGCGGGCCAGGTTTTTCTACCGATGTGCCCGCAACGTTTATGTATGCGATGAGCTTCAATCGTGGGCAGGTGGGCTTAGGCGCGGCCAGCGCCACCGTGATGCTCATGACGGTGGCGGCGATTGTGGTGCCGTATTTGTATTCTGAACTCAGGAGCAAACCGCATGACCGCTAAAGCTCTGTCTCGCGCGCTCGTGTATGCGGTGTTGCTGCTCGCTGCGCTGTTTTTCCTCACGCCGCTGTATGTGATGCTGGCCACGAGCTTCAAAGATGCCGAGCAGATTCGCTCGGGCAGCTTGCTCGCGCTGCCTACCAGTTTGAATTGGAGCAGTTGGTCCACTGCGTGGAGCAGTGCCTGCACAGGCGTGGATTGCAATGGCCTCAAGCCTTTCTTCATGAACTCGGTGGCGATGACTGTGCCTGCGGTGTTGCTCTCCACCGCTTGGGGCGCGGTGAATGGCTATGTGCTGAGCCACTGGAAATTCAAAGGCTCGGAGCTGATGTTTGGCTTCATGCTGTTTGGCGTGTTCATGCCGTTTCAAGTGGTGCTGCTGCCGATGAGCCAAGTGCTGGGTATGTTGGGGCTGTCTTCCAGCGTCACGGGATTGGTGATCGTGCATGTGCTCGCGGGCATGGCGGGCACGACGCTTTTTTTCCGCAACTATTATGTGAGCATTCCCAAAGAGTTGGTGAATGCTGCGCGCATGGATGGCGCGGGCTTTTGGCAGATTTTCTGGCGCGTGATTTTTCCGCTGTCTACACCGATTTTGATGGTGACACTCATTTGGCAATTCACCAATATTTGGAATGATTTCTTGTTTGGTGTGGCTTTTAGCGGCGCTGATAGCAAGCCTGTGACTGTGGGTTTGAACAACATGACCAATACATCGAGCAGCGTGAAAGCCTACGAAGTAGACATGGCTGCGGCCATGATTGCGGGCTTGCCCACGATGATTATTTATATGCTGGCGGGGCAGTATTTTGTGCGCGGGCTCACTGCTGGCGCTGTGAAGGGTTGATAGAAAAATGGCAGCAGCAGGTTTAAAAATTGATGGAATCGTCAAGCGCTTTGGCAAAGCGGGCAAGCAAACGGAAGTCTTAAAGCGCATCGACATCGATGTTGCGCCCGGCGAGTTTTTGATTTTGGTCGGGCCATCGGGCTGCGGTAAATCGACGCTGCTCAACATCATTGCAGGCTTAGAAGAGCCCACCGAAGGCGATGTGCGCATTGGCAGCCGCTCTGTGGTGGGCGTTGCGCCTGCGCAGCGCGATATTGCGATGGTGTTTCAAAGCTATGCGCTGTATCCCACGATGAGCGTGTTTGATAACATTGGCTTTGCGTTAGAAATGCGCAAAGTACCCAAAGCAGAGCGCACCAAAACCATTGCGCGCGTGGCAGAGATGCTGCAAATCACGCACCTGCTGGATCGCCGCCCAGCCCAGCTCTCCGGCGGCCAGCGCCAGCGCGTGGCCATGGGCAGGGCGCTCGCACGCGAGCCGCTGCTGTTTTTGTTTGATGAGCCGTTGTCTAACCTCGATGCCAAGCTGCGGGTTGAAATGCGCGCTGAGATCAAGCGATTGCACCAAGCCAGCGGTATCACCAGCGTGTACGTGACGCACGATCAGATCGAAGCCATGACCTTAGGATCACGCATCGCGGTGATGAAAGACGGTATCGTGCAGCAACTGGGCACGCCGAACGAAATTTACAGCAGACCCGCCAACACCTTCGTCGCCAGCTTCATCGGCTCGCCCACGATGAACATGATTGCAGCGGCTCAATCGCCGGTAAAAGCACCCGCTGGCGCAGCGCAACTCGGATTGCGCCCTGAGCATATCTTGCTCGATGCGCAATCAAGCTGGCAAGGTACGGTGAAACTCGTTGAACCTACAGGAGCGGACACTTTCATCGACATTGATGCAGCGGGGCAACATCTCACGGTGCGCATCGCGCCCGATGTGGAGATTTCACCCGGTAAAACGGTGGGTTTGAAAGCGAATACGCAGGCGCTGCATTGGTTTGATGCGGCGGGTGTCCGCTTGGCTTAGTTGACGCGCTTATTGCTTCGGCTCGATGATGTATTAACCGTTCGCCCTGTCCTGAGGTATCGAAGGGTCAGCCCGAACGGAAACTTCAGACTTCATCGTGCCAGATCAATAGTTTTCGCTGCTGGCCTGCGCTTAGGCTGTTTTCCGCAGCGACATAAAGGAGGAGCCAAAGGCGGGGGACAGTCGCGGAGGAGAACAGCCTAAGCGCAGGCCAACAGCGAAGACGGCAGAGGACATTCACGAAGGGGGATGCCCAAAGCGCATCGATGCAAATTCGCAGCCGCTTGACTCGACTAGCAAATTACTACAAATATCATAGCGATCTGCGCAGTAATCACGCCGGCTAACTGCCCAAAAAGCTTAAAAATTACAGGAGAAGCTCGACCTGCAGCCCATGCGGCAACACAGCCACAGCACGCACTTGCCCGCCATGCCGCTGCGCAATCTCTTGCACAATGGCCAAGCCCAAGCCCGCACCGCCCGGCTTGTCGCTGGCGCGGTAAAAGCGCTCGAAGAGGTGCTGCAATTCAGCTTCGCTCACGCCGGGGCCGTTGTCTTCTACTTCGAGCACCACGTGCTGCAATTGCAGACGAGCACGCAAGGTGATAGTCGCGCCTCGGCCTGCGTATCGCACCGCGTTGTCGATCAGGTTCGACAAGGCTTCGCGCAGCAGCATCGCATTGGCTTGGCGCATGAATTGCGCATCGCTGGCCTCTGGCCCTTCGTAGCCAAAATCCACGCCCGCAGCGATGGCAGCGGGCGCCGCATCTTGCGCCACGCTACGCGCCAAGTGTGCAAGATCGGTCTCTTGCATGGGCACATCTGCTTCGCTGCGCGCAAGCTGCAAGAGCTGATGCACAAGATGGCTGGAGCGCTCTACGCCGGATCTCACTTTTTGCAAACGCTCTTGCAGCGCCTGTGGGTCGTGCTCGGTGAGTGCCAGCTCCAATTGAGTTTTGAGACCCGCCAGCGGCGTGCGCAATTGATGCGCGGCATCGTTCAAAAATCTTTTCTCATGACTCAGGCTGCGCTGCACCGCGCCGAGCAATTGATTGACCGCGCCTGCGAGCTGATGCACTTCTTGCGGCGCTTGCTGTAAGGCAATCGGCGCAAGGGCCGTGGCGTTGGCTGAATCGCGGCCTGATTGGGCTTGGAGCTGACTTTGCAAACGCGCCAGCGGCTGCAAGCCGCGCGCGATGCCGGCATACACCAAAGCGCCAAGTACCAAGCCGAGCAAAAGCAGGGGCACGATCATGTCAAATACCAACTCGCGCGCAATGCGCTCTCGCACGGCCAGGCTTTTGGCCACTTGCACGCGGATGCGCTGCGGCGCGCTGGCCTCGCCAAACTGCAACTCCATTGCCGCAATGCGCAGCGGGCGGCTCTCTTGCGCTGGCATATCAATCATGGCTTGGTACAAGCGCGGATCACTGGAGGATTTCAAAGCTAGCATCACCGCTTCAGGCGGCTCGGGCAACTTGGCATTGCCCAAAATGAACTGCCCTGGCGGGCTAGAGACCATGTAGCTCACCTTGTCTTGCGGGTCTTCTTCAATGATGGCTTGCGCCGCGCGCGGAAAATCAATCAGCAGCCCTGAGCCCACGGGCTTGACTTGCCGCGCGAGCGAACGCACCGATTGCGTGAGCGATTGATCGATGCCTTTTTCTGCATACGACAGCGCAATGCGGTAGGCCAGCGTGCCACCCACCAGCCACAGCAAAAGTTGCGGCAGCAGCAGCCACAGCAGCAACTGGCGCTTGAGCGAGAGCTGAGCTGCGGGGGCATGTGAGAGAGGCATTTTATAAGCTAAACGGTCAGCTAGCCGGCATAAAATATACGTAATATGCTATGAATTCAATAGCAACTAGATCTTGTCTAGCAGATAACCCAAGCCGCGCACATTGCGAATCGCCAGCGGCGCGCCCTCGAGTTTTTTTCTTAGGCGATGGATATAGACTTCCAGCGCGTTGTTTTCTGCGCTGGCATCGGGGTTGCCCTCGCCGTCATCTTGCGCCCAGCGCGTGAGTACCTCGTCGCGGCCCACCACACGGCCCATGTTGATCACCAGCAAGGTCAGCAGCGACCATTCGCGCTGCGTCAAATCCATCTCAGTTTCCACGCCACTGGCGCTCAGCCAAGCGCGCGGCTCGCTCGCATGCACACGCAGGCCCTCGGTCGCACGCGAGCCATCAAACGCGGGCAATTGCGAACGGCGCAGCATGGCGGCCAAGCGCGCTTGCAACTCCTGCACATTGAAGGGCTTGGTGAGGTAATCATCGGCGCCAGCATTCAAGCCCGCCACGCGATCTTCTATGCCATCTCGTGCGGTAAGTATCAGCACAGGCAGCGCCGCATGGTGCTTGCGAATATGCGCCAGCACCTGCATGCCGTCAATGAGCGGCAGGCCCAAATCCAAAATCACGCCATCAAAACGGCAGGTGTCCACCACATGCACCGCCACCGCGCCGTTAGCCGCCACCGTGATCGTGTGGCCCAGCTGCGTGAGCTGACCCGCGAGGCCATCGCGCAGCAGTTCATCATCTTCAACCAAAAGTAAGTGGGACATAGTCGCTTGAGTTTAGTTGCTCTGCCACCCAGCAGATGCCAGCGCCTGCACAAAGCGCTGAAAATCTTCCTCGCGCACAAAGGGGTGGCCAATGCGCAGTGTTTTCAGTCCATAACTACCGCCTTGCAGGGCCGCAGCCACCGCAGCTTGCGCCTGCGGCAGATGCCCAGCCAAGGCGTGGCAAGCAGCCAATGCGAGGTGATTGAAAAACCAATCCGGGCGCTGCGCCACCGCTTGCATGGCAAAGCGTGCGCCTTCTTCATACTGGCCCGCCACAAAACAGCCAATAGCGCGGGTGCGAATCCACAGGCTGCGGTGCGGGTCATGCGGGCTGGCATCGATGGCTTGCAGCGCATACTCATGCGCTTCATCGCTGCGCCCGCTGAATGCCAAGAGCCGCCCGAGTTCGCCCGCAGCGGCGGCCGCTTGCGGATAGATGCGCAGCGCCTGCTCCAGCTCGGCGATGGCTTGACTCATTTTGCCCACACACGACAGTGCCGTGCCTAAAGTGAAATGCGCAAAGCTATCTTGCTCATCGAGCGCCACGGCGCGCATGGCGCACGACAGCGCTTCTTGCAGGCTGCCTTTGCTGCTCTCTGCCCAGCCCGCCCATACGCGGGACATGTGCACAAAAGCCAGCAGTGACAAACTTGCGCCATCTCGCTCCTTGCGCGCCAGCGCTTGCACCAGCAATTGCTCGCTGCTGGTCAGATGCTCGCGCGTGGAGCGCCAAAAATGCCAACGCGCTTGCATCAGCAGCTCCCAATGCTGCACATCAGCGCCGCTGTGCTCAGCCAAATGCAGCGCGCGCTTTTCTTCGCTGCGCAAGGCCACAGGCTCGATGGCGCTGACGATGCTGTTTGCAATCTGCTCTTGCAGCGTGAACAAATCAGGCAGCTCGCTATCGAAGCGCTGCGTCCAAAGGGTTTGCCCGCTTTGCCCATCGACCAGGTCGGCATTCACGCGCAGCCTATTGCCCGCGCGTCGCACCG
>JAYVJQ010000246.1:0-14880 GCA_043769055.1 Allobrachymonas sp. | reverse complement strand
TTTTCAAAAAATCGAAATGACTTTTTCTGTGTTTTCTTTTTCTTTCTGTGCTTTCTGTGTTCCTCTTTTCTAAACTCGCCGCACTACTTCCCCAGCAATTGCAAACACCGCATCCGTATCCCGCCGCTCAATCGGATGCATGCCCGTGAAGCTGCCGTAAGCAGGCAAGATGCCCACCGCATGCTCCGCCTCATCTCCCAACCAGAAACAAGGCAGCCGCAGCCGCTCTCTCGCCTTGCCTTGCAGGGTGATGCAAGGATGCCAATGCCCCGCCAGTGTGTACTGCCCGGCCACATGTTGCGGATGGTGGCAGAGCGCGAAAGGGCCTAGCACGTGCGGTTCGTTCACCACATCAATGCGCAATTGGGCAGGCGGATCGCCCGCGCGGCTGTCGTGGTTGCCGCGAATGAGAAGCATCTTGATCTGCACATGCTGCTCGCGCCATTGCTTGAGTGCGGCATGCAAGTCGCTCGTATGCGAATAGCGCGAATGCAAAAAATCACCGAGAAAGATGAGCTGCTGCGCTTGTGTACTTTGCAAATCATGAGTTAATGCGAGCAAATTTTCATGCGTTGTACCGCCGGGCACGGGCACGCCGAGTTGCCTGAAGCTGCTGGCTTTGCCGAAATGGATATCGGCAATCAGCAATGCGCTGTGCTCTAGAAGATGGACTGCGCCGCTAGGCAATAGCTCCGTGGACTCGCCTGCAAGATTTAAGGTGGTTAGCACGCTTAAAACGTGAAAATTTAAGGTAAATCAGTCAGCAGCCGGCACAGAATCTGCGCAGATTGCTATCAAATAGATAGTATTGACATCAAGCCAGCAAATGCGAAAGACTGGCTTCTAAATGCTCAGTCGGGCTGCGCTTGAAGCCTGAGCGGGCGTAGCGCTGGAGGCGGCCCATGCAAAAGGCAGTCAGCACACTGGCTTTGGCTTGGGTGTCCACCGTGGGTGTGGCGCTGCCTGAGACGAGATCTCGCAGGCTTTGTTTGAAATGGGATTCGAGTTTGTCGAACAGCGCGTTCATGCGCTGTTGCAAGCGCTCGTGCTCGTAGACTAGTGCATCGCCTGCCATCACGCGGCACATGCCGGGGTTTTTCTCAGCGAATTGCAGCAGCATGGCGATGGTTTTGGCGATGCGCTGCGCGGGCTGTTGCTCGCGCTCGGCGATTTGGTTGACCAGGCCGAACACAGTTTCTTCAACGAACTCGATCAAGCCTTCAAACATTTGCGCCTTGCTCGCAAAGTGGCGATACAGCGCGGCCTCGGATACATCGAGCTTGGCGGCCAGCGCGGCGGTGGTGACGCGCTCGCTGCCCGGCTGCTCCAGCATGCTGGCCAAAGTTTGCAAAATTTGCACACGCCGCTCGCCCGGCTTGGGGCGCTTGCGGGCAGGGGCTTCGGGAGAGGTTGGATCGAGTGTTGCAGCTTCTGACATGGAAAACATTCTCGCACAGCTTGCGTGTTGAAATTTACGCTTCAATTGACCTTCGCATGCAGGTAAACACTCACCAGCAAACCGCGCCGGCCTTGTGGCCCTGAGGGCTCGGCATCACTCAAGCGCAGCTGCGCGCTGTGCAGCTTGGCGATTTCTTGCGCAATCGCCAGCCCCAAGCCATTGCCTTCGCCGCCTGTGCCTTGCACGCGGTAAAAGCGATCCAAGATTTTTTCTCGCTCTTCTATCGCAACGCCCATGCCGTTGTCGCGCACTTGCAGCAAGAAGCCGCCTTCATGGTGCTTGGCCACCAGTGTGACCTGCGGTGCTGCGGATGCTGTTTGATGCGCTAGTGCCGTGTAGCGAATCGCATTGTCGGTGAGGTTAGAGAGCAGTTCGCGCAGCAGCCACTCGTGGCCGGGCGCGATCATTGGTGCGCTGGTATCTAACTCCACGCCCAGATCAATGCCCTGCAGCATGGCGCTGTCCAGTTGCTGCTCCAGCACATCACGGCACAGCTGCGCCAGATCAACATTTTGTATCGGCTGGGCGCTGAGCGTGTGCGTATCAGCGCGAGAGAGGGCGAGCAATTGCGTGGCCAGTTGCGAGGTGCGGCGCGTAGCATTGCGCAGGCGAATCAATTCATCTGCTCTTAAAGTAATAGCATTCGGCGCAGATTTTATGCCGGCAAATGCCTGATTTTCATGATAAACATCGACTCCCGTGCCTTGCGCGGCCTGCACCCAAGCCTCCACCTGCGCTTGCAGCCCCGCCAGCGGCGTGCGAAGCTGGTGCGCCGCATCAGCGATGAAGCGGCGCTGCGATTCGCTTTGCGCATTGACCATGCCAAACAAGCGATTAAGTGATTGCACCAAGGGCCGAATCTCGGGCGGCGTTTGCTCGGCATCGAGCTCAGAGAGATCGCGCGGAGAGCGCTGCTCCACTTCGCGGGCAACCTCAGTCAAAGGTTTGAGGGCGCGAGCCACTGCAAAGCTGACCGCAAAACCCACTGCAAGGATCAGCAAGGCATTAGGCAATAAAATTTTCAACAGCAATGAGCGCAGCCAGCTTTGGCGCGCGTCAGACCCATCGGCCAGCAGCAGTACAAATTCACCCGCTGCGGTGTCTGCGCGCTGGGCCATCACGCGATAGACCGTGCCGCCGACTTGCTCGCTGTGAAACTCGGGCTCAGCAGTGGCCGGCGTGGGCGTGGTAAGCCAGATCGGGCCAATGATGATGCGGCCATCCAAAGTGGCCAAGCCCCATTCAGCAGCTCCATTGCGCTCCTTGAGAAAATCTTCTACACCGGGGTTGAGCAGCACAATCGGCGGGTCTTCTGCGGCAGCGCCTTCGGCCACAATGGAGCTGGCCAACACGGGGGCCAAGCGCTGCATCGTTTGATCCAGCTGAATCGCGGAGCTGCCAGCGGTGCGATAGTCAAACCAAGCACTGAGCACCACCAGTAGCACCAAGGGTACGAGCAGCATCACGAGCAAGCGAGTGCGCAAGCCTGCCATGAGGCTCTTGGTGCTGTTTTCAAACGGATGCGGATGCCGAGGCAGCAAATCGCGCATGCTCATGCTGCTTTTGCCTTATGAAGAGGCAGCAACATCACCGGCCATCTCCAGCCGATAGCCAAAACCGCGAATTGAGCGCAGCGCCACGCCATGCGGCTCTAATTTTCCGCGCAAGCGAGAGATATAGACCTCCACGGCATTGGCAGTGATCTCCTTGTCCCAGCCGGTGAGCGCGGCTAAGATTTTTTCTTTTGCAGCGGGCTTGGGCGCTTGCAGCATCAGGTATTCCAGCACCGTCCATTCCCGAGGACCTAGTTCAATGCCTTGCAAGCCTTGGTTGGTTTGCGCATGGGCTTGGCGCATGGCGGTATCCAGCGTGATTGGGCCAAAGGTGACAGAACTGCTCGTGGCTGCTTGAGAGCGGCGTAGCAGGGCGCGCAATCTCGCAAGCAGCTCGGGCAACTCAAAGGGCTTTACCATGTAATCGTCTGCGCCGTAGTCCAGCCCATGCACCCGATCTTCCAGCGCATCTCGCGCGGTAAGAATCAAAATCGGCATTGTGTGGCCGCCTTGGCGCATGAGCTGCGTCAGCTCTAGGCCATCCATTTTGGGCAAACCAAGATCAATGATGGCGGCATCAAAGGTCTCAGTTTTGAGCGCATCAAGCGCCCGCTCGCCCGAGCCCACCCAATCGACCGCATAGCCCGCACCCGAGAGCCCCAGCTTCACGCCGCTGGCGACCATGACATCGTCTTCTACAAGGAGCAGGCGCATGGTGGGCTCAATGACGGGTGATCATCGTGCCATACGCTTGATCAGTGAGAATTTCAAGCAGCATGGCGTGCGGCACACGCCCATCCACAATATGCACCGTGTTCACACCGCTCTTGGCTGCATCAATTGCGCCTGCAATTTTCGGAATCATGCCGCCCGAGATCGTGCCATCAGCAATCAATTCGTCAATCTGCCGTGCGGTCAATTCCGTCAGCAGCTTGCCTTCTTTATTTAAAACGCCGCTGATGTTGGTGAGCATCATGAGTTTTTCAGCTTGAAGAACTGTTGCTAATTTAGCTGCGACGACATCGGCATTGATGTTGTAGCTTTCGTTCTTCTCGCCAAAGCCAATCGGGCTGACCACGGGGATGAACGCATCGTCTTGCAGCGCTTTGACCACGCTGGGGTCAATCGCAACGATCTCGCCCACATTGCCCACGTCGTGCTCAATGCTGGCGTCTTTCAAATCCACCAGTTTGAGCTTCTTGGCGCGAATCAGACCGCCATCGCGCCCTGTGAGGCCCACGGCTTTGCCGCCCGCTGCGTTGATGAGGCCCACAATATCTTGCTGTACTTCTCCACCCAGCACCCACTCCACCACTTCCATCGTCTCGTCATCGGTCACGCGCATGCCTTGGATGAATTTGCCTTCTTTGCCCAAGCGCTTCAATGCCGTTTCAATCTGCGGCCCACCGCCATGCACCACCACCGGATTCATGCCCACGAGCTTCAAAAGAACCACATCTTCCGCAAAATCTTCTTGTAGCTGCGGATCGGTCATGGCATTGCCGCCGTATTTAATGACGATGGTTTTGCCGTGGAATTTGCGAATATAGGGCAGCGCCTGCGCAAGTATTTCAGCTTTGTCGCGCGGGGCTATTGTGGAGACATCGGGGGTGGTGGTCATGAGAGTTCTCAGAGGTTGAGCAATGGGGAGAATTGTAGATTCAAGATCGCCTTGAAATTTATGCTTTGAAACGCTTGCGAATCAGCGCCAAGCCTACCCAAAGCGCTGCAATGCCAAAAGCCAGCAGAACGAAGATGCTGCGCGCTGGCGCTGCGGGGAGTTGGCCAACGAAGAGGGGGCGGATCAGCTCGACGGCGGCTGTGAGCGGGAGCCAATCAGTGATAGTTTGCAACCAGCCGGGCAGCTGGGTGCGCGGAAAGAAGACACCGCTGGTGAAGACCATCGGGGTGAGGAAAAGGGTGAAGTAGTAGGTGAAAAAATCGTAGCCTTTGGCCAGCGCCGTGAAGATCAATCCTAGGCTGGCAAAGCAAAATGCGGTGAGCATGAGCACGGGCAAGGCCAGCAACACATGCCAATGCTGCACGATTCCAAGGCCCATCAGCACGGCCATGAAGGCCAGTGCGGTGAATAGCGCTTTGAAGCAGGCCCAGATTACTTCGGAGATCACCACATCATCGAGCGAGATGGGTGCATTCAAGATGCCATCCCAAGTTTTTTGCACGGCCATGCGCGAGTAGCCGGAGTAGAGAATTTCAAAGCTGGCGGCGTTCATGGCGCTGGTGCAGATATAACCGCTGGCGATGAAAACGAGGTAGGGCATGGGCTCGCCTTGCCATTGCACGATGCCCACCAATGTGCCTAAACCGTAGCCAAAAGCCACGAGCGAGATGAGTGGATCGGCGGTGTTACCCAGTAAGCTGGGCCAAAAGAGTTTGCGCCATACAAGCAGGTTGCGAAGGAAGACGGGGAAAAAACGCATGCTGAATCTCGGCATGCGCCAGATAGATGCAGATAGGATGCTAGAAGACATGATGAATCAAATTTTTAAGGTGTTTTAGGCAGTTAGCCGGCATACATACTACGTAGATTGCTATCAAATGCGTAGTAAATGAGATTAACCATCTTCCCGAATTTGTCGCCCAGTGAGCTTGAGAAATAGGTCTTCAAGATTTGCAGGGCGATGCAGAGTGCGCAAATGCGGGTGCGCATGCAGCGCGGCCAGAAGAGGCGTGGCTACGCGGCTGTAAAGGAACAAGGTTTCTCCGCTCACCTCTACCCGCGCGGCGTGTTGCGTGATGCTATTGTCGTGCTGCAAAGCCAAAGCGCCTTCGCCAAACACCTCCACCACATCGGGCTCCAAATGCTGCGCAATCAAATCGCGGGGCTTGCCTTCGGCGATTTTTTTGCCATGATCAATCACGAGCAGGCGGTGGCACAGGCGCTCGGCTTCGTCCATGAAGTGGGTGGTGAGCAAAATAGATTTGCCTTGTGCGGTGAGCATTTGCAGCCGCTCCCACATCAAATGCCGCGCCTGTGGATCGAGGCCAGTGGTGGGCTCATCGAGTAGCAGCAAATCGGGGTCGTTGACCAAAGATCGCGCGAGAGAAAGCCTGCGCTTCATGCCGCCTGAGAGCTCGCCCGGTTTGGCTTTGGCCTTGCTCGTGAGAGACGCAAATTCCAGCAACTTCGGAATGCGCGGCGTGATCTGCACAGTCTTCATGCCGAAATAGCGGCCATAAACCAGGATGTTCTCTTCCAGCGTGAAATCAGGATCGAGCGTGTCAAACTGGCTCACCACGCCCAGCCGCGCCTTGATCGCGCTGGCCTCTTTTGGCATTTGCATCCCCAAAATTTCAATCTCACCGCTGTCCGGCGCGGTCTGCCCCAAGCTCATGCGAATCGTGGTGGTTTTGCCAGCGCCGTTGGGGCCAATAACGCCTAAACACTCTCCTTTGGCAATCTCAAACGAGAGGTCTTGCACGACATGGTTGCTGCCGAAATGTTTGTTGAGGTTTTGAACGCGAAAGATTGCTGAAGTCATAGCGCTATTTTGCTCTTACTTTGCTTCTAAAATTAGCGCACAACGAAAGCTCACCCATGTCTGACCGCCTTGCCGTTATCCCCCAATATTTATTGCCCAAAAAACTGCTTACGCAATTCATGGGCAAGCTCGCCAGCACCGAGGGCGGCAGCACGACCACGGCTGTCATCAACTGGTTTATCAGGCGCTATGGCGTGAACATGGCAGAAGCCGTCAACCCCGATCCGGCAAGCTACAAAAGTTTCAATGAATTCTTCACGCGGCCTTTAAAAACCGACGCTCGCCCTTTGGCGCAAACAGATTACGTTTGCCCAGTCGATGGCGCAATCAGTCAGTTTGGGCGCATTGAAAAAGATCAAATTTTTCAAGCCAAAGGTCATACCTATTCCACTATGGCTCTGGTAGGCGGCGATGCCAAGCTAGCCGCTGAATTTGAAGATGGGCACTTCGCTTGCCTGTATTTAAGCCCCAAGGATTACCACCGTATCCACATGCCTATGGCAGGCACACTGCGCCAAATGATCTACGTGCCCGGTGATTTATTCAGCGTGAACCCCACCACAGCGCGCGGTGTGCCCGGCCTGTTTGCCCGCAATGAGCGCGTGGTGTGTGTGTTTGACACCGCTCATGGCCCTTTCATCAATGTGCTGGTCGGTGCCACGATCGTGGGCAGCATGGCCACCGTCTGGCACGGCCAAGTCAACCCACCTCGCTTGCCTGATGTGATCACTTGGAATTACAAACCGGGGCAGTTTGACTATCCCCAAGGCGCAGAAATGGGCCGCTTCCTGCTCGGCTCCACCGTGGTGATGCTCTGGCCTGAACAAGCCATGCAGTTCAATGCCGCATGGCAGCCAGGAGGTGCGATTCGCATGGGTGAGGCGATGGCTACGAAGTGATGTCACGCCATAGAATTTATTCGATCATTTAGATTTTCAATAAATCTTCTTAAAAACATCGAAATTTATTAGCTCTTTTAAATTTTCTCGATATTGATTAAAATATCATCAAATTTAAGCGATCTAATAAGTTATGAACAGTCTCCAATTCGGTCAAACGATTCGGCAAGCGCGCAAGCTCGCAGGACTTACGCAAGCAGATGTTGCTGCTTTGTGTGCTGTAAGTGTGCCGTTTTTGAGTCATCTTGAGAGCGGAAAACCTACTGTACAGCTGAATAAGGCCCTGCATGTGGCAGCGCAGCTTGGCATTGTGTTTGCGCCGCAATTGCCACCGCCCGCCTTATCTGGCAAGGCTAGCCGCGCGAAGAAGCCATGAAGCTTTATTGCAATGAAAAATTTGTTGGATTTCTGCAGCCGCGCTTTGATGAATGGCGCTTGGAAATGGAGCATGCGCCAGCGCTTGCGCTCTCACCGCATTTGCAAGTTGCGAAAGGTCGAGCCCTTGTGTCTGTAGCTGTGAAGCATTTTTTCATCAACTACTTACCCGAAGAACCTTATGCAGACCGCGTGGCGGCTCGTATTAAACCTTATCCACGGACCTATGAAGATTGGTTGACGGCGCTGGGTCAAGAGCTCACAGGCGCATTCGCGCTGACACCCGATGGCAAATTTCTTTCT
Organism: Allobrachymonas sp.; assembly: GCA_043769055.1. Lineage (GTDB taxonomy): Bacteria > Pseudomonadota > Gammaproteobacteria > Burkholderiales > Burkholderiaceae_C > JANMDU01. The sequence continues at coordinate 6,788 of JAYVJQ010000246.1, read as the reverse complement.
GAAGCCATCTATGAAGATCTGCCGCTGGAGCGATTGGCCGAAGGCTTACATGCTTCGCGCACCCGCGCTGATGCGATTGCCTTCACCTTAACGACGCAGCAGCAAGGCCAAGAGCAGCAGCAAAGCTTGCCGCGCCTCTCGCTTGCAGGTGCGCAAGATAAATTCGCGCTTTGGTTTGATGCCAAGCAGCGCAATGTTGATCACCAATACAAAATTGCCACCGGGCGCGCGGCCACCACGCATATTTTTAAGCCTGATAGCACCGATGCGCGCTTTGCTTTTCTGCCAGCGAATGAGTTTGCCTGTGCGCAATTGGCACGCGCGGTTGGCTTGAATGTGGCCAATACGCAGATCGCCACACTAGGCGGTGTGCGCACGCTGATTGTGGAGCGCTTTGATCGCACAAGGCGTGGCCAAAATGTGCAGCGCTTGCATCAGATTGATCTATGCCAACTCATGAATCTGCCGCGTGAGAAAAAATACGGCAGCCACGGCGCGGGCATTGATACCGAAGATTTTTTCAAAGCCTGTGATCAGCTCAACGTGCCCGTTCTCGCGAGACGCGCACATCTGCAAGCTTGGTTGTTTAACTTTATCATTGGCAATCAAGATGCGCATGCCAAAAACTACTCTTTTCTATATCGCGGCGGCTGGCAGGCTGCGCCCTTATATGACTTGATCTGCGTCACGCCCTATTTGCCTGAGCAAACGCTCTCGATGGGTTTGCTCGGTGAATACCGCGCAGGCTGGCTGGTGGCTGAGCATTGGCGCGAGTTGGCTCATCTGAGCGGTGTGACGCTGGCCTATTTGCTGTCTGAAATGCAGAGCTTGGCAGAGCGCGTGAAGTCGGCAAGCACAGGGCTAGAAAAAGTTCTGCGTCAGAATCTCACGCATGATGAACTGGATTTTTTGAGTAGCAAGATCAACCCTGTGATTCACACGCGGCTGGAATACTTGCGCGATGGCCTATCGAGTTTGCGCTGAGCTCATCGTCATGATCACGCCTTCAATCAAAGCCGCCGTTGCAACAGGTTTTTCCATCGGGTAAAGGTGCGCTCCGTCGATCCAGAGCATACGATTTTGTGTGAATTTGGATGTGAATTCCGTGCCAGTTTTTTTCAACTCTTCAGATTGCAAGCCGCCAATGAATGCAGCGGGGCATTGCAAAGGGCGGCGGCGCAAAGTAGGCTCGAGGTGATCGGCTAGGGTGTTGTAAATATCAGTCTCGACGCGACGGTCAAATGCAAGGTGCCGTTTGCCATCTTCGCCTTCGACTGTGCCGTGTGCGATGTAGTCGCGCAGGCAAGCATCATCCCAGCGGGCGAAGGCGCGCTTGGATTTGAAGCTGTCGTAAGCCGCTTGGCTTGAGGCCCAGACCTGGGTGCGCTTGTGGCTGACCTTACCCGGCGAGATATTGACCACGATGCCACTGGCTTTGACGGCTTTGAGGGCTTGCGCTCGCCATCCGTCAAACACGGGGGAGTCGAGCACCACCACGCCTTGCGCTAAATGCGGATGCTTGGAAGCGCATAGCGTGCTCAGAATGCCGCCCAGCGAATGACCCACGAAAAACACCTTCTCGCCTGATTTATCCACCAAGGATTGTGCAAAATCTGCAAGCTGCTGCACGAGATGTGGCCAGTTGTTGGTGACCGGGTAGCGCGCATCGTGGCCGAATTTCTCAATCGCTTTCACAGTGAAGCCACGCTTTTTCAGCGATGCGAGCATCACGCCATAGGTACTGGCAGGAAAGCTGTTGGCATGCGAGAAAACGATGGTCGGCATCAGATCAGTTTCTCTTGCGGTGTGCTGATTTTTTTGAGTGGGATGCTGCGCTGTGAAGGCGCTTTGAGCGGTGTGTCGGTGTGCCCACCGTTCCACTGCGGGTCTTCAATACTGTCAAACACCTCGCGCAGTTTGCCGCCCCAAGTGCGGCGCAGCATTTGAAAATACGGGTTGTTTTCTTCAATGCAGATCACGCGATCACTCTTGAGTGCGCCTGCTTCATACACCACCAGATCGAGCGGCAAGCCGACTGAGAGATTCGATTTCAGCGTGGAATCCATCGACACGAGGGCGCATTTGGCGGCTTCATCCAGCGGTGTATCGGGGTGAACCACGCGATCCAGCACGGGCTTGCCATATTTAGATTCGCCAATTTGAAAATACGATGTTTCGCTTGTGGCTTCAATGAAATTGCCGGCTGAATAGACTTGAAATAGGCGCATGCCTTCGCCCGCAATCTGCCCGCCAAACAACAGCGAGACGTTGAACTCCACGCCCGCAGCTTTCAAAGCCTCGCCATCGCGCTCATACACATGGCGAATCGCTGAGCCGAGCACACGCGCGGCTTCAAACATGCTCTTGGCATTCCAAATCGTGATCGGCTCGCCATCTTCATTTTTCAGCTGCTCGACTTGCAGCATTTCGCGCACGCTTTGGCTGATGGAGAGATTGCCCGCTGAGAGCAGCACCATGAAGCGATCACCGGGCTTCTCATAGACGATCATTTTGCGAAAGGTGCTGATTTGATCGAGGCCCGCATTGGTGCGTGAATCAGAGAGAAATACCAAGCCAGCATTGAGCTTGATGGCGACGCAGTAAGTCATGATGTTTGAAATAATTTTTTCAGTTGATACAGAGCATCGAGCGCCTCGCGGGGGCTCAAATCATCGGGATTGATGCCATTTAGCGCCGATTCTACTGCGCTGGGTGCTTCTGAATTGATAGTTGATGTCTCCGGCGCAGCAAACAAATCGACTTGCTGCTGCGAGGCGTTTTGCTGCTCTTCGAGCCGCTGCAAGGCTGCGCGCGCGTGGTTGACGACGGCTGCTGGCACGCCAGCCAGCCGCGCCACTTGAATGCCATAGCTCTTGCTGGCGGGGCCGGCTTCTAAGCTGTGCAAAAAGGCAATATCACGGCCTGATTCCACGGCGCTCACATGCATGTTGACGGCGCTGTGGTGATCGGCTGGGAAATCTGTGAGCTCAAAATAATGCGTGGCAAAGAGCGTGAAAGCTTGGCTTTTATGCAGATGCGCGGCGATGCCGCTTGCCAAGGCGAGGCCATCAAACGTGCTCGTGCCACGGCCAATTTCATCCATCAGCACCAAGCTGTGCGGCGTGGCGGCATGCAGGATTTGCGCGGCCTCGGTCATCTCCAGCATGAAGGTCGATTGCGCGTTGGCCAGATCATCGGCTGCGCCAATGCGGGTGTAGATCGCATCCAGCGTCCCAATGCGGCATTGCGCTGCTGGCACATACGAGCCCATCGAAGCGAGCAGGGCGATGATGGCCACTTGCCGCATGTAAGTGGATTTTCCGCCCATGTTGGGGCCAGTGATGATTTGCATGCGGGTTTTGACATGCAAATCCGTGTCGTTGGCCATGAAGGGTTTGTTCACCGTTTCGGCCAAGCGCGCTTCCACTACCGGGTGGCGGCCGCCTGTGATGTGGATGCAAGGCTCTTGCGTGAATTGCGGGGCACTCCAGTTGAGCGTGAGTGATCTCTCAGCGAGGGCGCAGAGCGCATCCAAGGTGGCAATCGCTGTGGCGGCTTGGGTGAGATCGCCTACGAAAGGCTGCAACTGATCGAGCACTTGCTCATACAAAAACTTCTCACGCGCGAGCGCCCGCTCTTGCGCAGACAAAGCTTTGTCTTCGAAGGTTTTTAGCTCGGGCGTGATGAAGCGCTCGGCGTTCTTCAAAGTCTGGCGGCGGCGATAGTCCTCAGGCACTTTACTGGCTTGGCCTTGGGTGACCTCAATGTAGAAGCCGTGAACTTTGTTGTATTGCACGCGTAGATTGGCGATGCCGGTGCGTGTGCGTTCGCGTGTTTCTAAATCGAGCAAGTAGGCATCGCAATTGGCTTCGATGCCGCGCAGCTCATCTAAATCGGCATCAAAGCCTGTGTTGATTACGCCGCCATCGCGCACCAGCGCTGAAGGCTCGGCAAGGATCGCAGATTGCAAGAGCTGTATGCATGTGCTCAGATGCGTAGATTGCTGCAAAGGCTCAAAAATTTGAGCAAAATCGGCATCTAACCGGCATAGAATATGCGCGAGGCGCTCTGCTTTTGATAGCGTCTGCTGCAAGGCCACCAGTTCGCGCGGCTTAACTTGGCGCAACGCAATGCGCGCCGTGATGCGCTCCACATCGCTGCAGCCCTTGAGCTGTTCGCGCAATTTATTCGCAGAACCTTCGCGCAAACTGCCAATCATCTGGATGCGCTGCTGCGCAATACTGCGATCGCGCGAAATACTGAGCAACCAAGTTTTGAGCAAGCGGCTGCCCATGCCCGTCATGCAGGTATCAAGCAGTGAAAACAGGGTGGGGCTCGCCTCACCGCGCAGGGTCTGCGTCAGTTCCAAATTGCGCCGCGTGGGCAGCGGCAAATCCAGCATATCGCCTTCGCGCTCCACGCGCAGACGGCGTACATGCGAGAGCGGCGCGCCTTGCGTGTGCTCCGCATACGAGAGTAGGGCACACGCTGCTGCTTGCGAAGCTTCCAGCTCTTGCGCGCCAAAGGCTTGCAGGCTGGCCACTTGCAGCAAATCGCAGAGTTTTTTGTGGCCCAAACCTGCATCAAACTGAAATGCGGGGCGAATGGTGAATGACATCGCATGACTGAAGCGCAGCTCCTTGATCTGTTGCTCAAAAGCGGGCGTCACATCGGCTGAATACAGCAACTCACTGGGCGCGATACGCGCCACCCAAGTGGCCAGGTCATCGTGCGAGCATTCGGTTAATTGCAATTGCGATTGTGTGAGCGCTGCCCAAGCGAGGCCGAGTTTGTTGCGCGGTGCTTGATAGATAGCAAGCAACGTGGCTTCTGATTTGTCATTGAGTAGTTCGGTATCAGTCAGCGTGCCCGGCGTGACCACCCGCACCACTTTTCGCTCCACAGGCCCTTTGCCAGTGACCTCACCCACCTGCTCACAAATTGCCACTGATTCGCCTAGCTTGATCAGCCGCGCCAGATAAGTCTCTAGCGAATGAAACGGCACACCGGCCATGACCACAGGCTGCCCACCCGATTGCCCGCGCTGCGTCAACGTGATGTCCAAAAGCCGCGCAGCTTTCTCCGCATCCGCAAAAAAGACTTCGTAGAAATCCCCCATGCGATACAGCAGCAAGGTCTCAGGGAAATCCGCCTTCAGACGCATGTATTGCTGCATCATGGGCGTGTGGGCGCTGAGATTGGCCAAACTCAAATTTTGCCCCCATCCGGAAGCTGATCATCGTTGGGATGTGGAGTCAAAGGAATTCCATCATTATCAAAACAACCGCTTTCTCTTGTGCCCGGATAAACTTCTACGAGACGCAAACGCATGTCTCTATCATTCAAGAATACCTTCATCCAGATACTAAAAAAACCACTTTTATAGGCTAATTGCGTAATAGCGCTTCTTAACTCGTGCGTGTCGTTGTTTTCGATTAATGCAAACATATCTAATGCCAACAACCACGTTTGCATTCGCTGACTAACACGTTCCAGTGCTACCAACTTATCATTTTCGTCGGTAGTGCTAGCAGGGATTTTGTCCAAGCCAGTAAGTTTAAGTGTGGCTCGGCATAAGCTTTCATGCCCCATGCTTTTTGCATATTCGGATGGAACTACGCTGCCATCTTGCAGATAATCGAAAGCAAGTGCAGTATTGTCTCGGTCGGGTAAGAACAATTGTTCGAAAACTACATCTTTGTTGAGTTTGGTTGAATTGCAGTTGACACAACCGAGCAAGAAGTTGGTCCATGTCCCTCTTAAATGTTCATACCGAGGCAATGCTTTGGGCTGAATATGCTCCACAGCCAAATTGGTTTGCACATGCCTTTCACAATAACTGCAATAACTACCCAAACGGGATACAAGATATGACAGTGATTTCGTGTAGGGTTCGAACTCTTGCTCTTGGGGAGAAGTGCTGCGCAATACCGGGCGCATAGTTTATTTTCCTTTTGCTGCGTGCATGACTTCAAGCATCGCTTGCAGAGTAGGATCATTGCCCGCGACAGAGCGGTCGTTTACAAGCATGTCCTTATAACGCTGCAATTTTTCTTCTGGTTTAAGTGACTCTTGCAGTAAATTTTCCAGCGCAGATTTGGCTTGCGAGTGTTGATCTTGATAACGCAGACTGACTTGGGGATTGACCACCCCCATTAGACCACTGGCAATTGCCTCCAAAGAGAGATGACCGAGATTGGCGGTGGATTGACCTTCTAGCATGAGCAACTCAGATCCATCTCTCAAAGACTGGATAAGAAATGGTGAATGCGTCGTGCAGATAAATTGCAAGGATGGAAAGATTCGGCGTAAATCTTCGATCACACGACGCTGCCAACTTGGATGTAAATGCAAATCTAACTCGTCAATCAGTACCACGCCTTTGGTTTTGAGGCATGCCTGTGCTCCTAGATGCGGGTTGAGCATTGATGCGCGGCGTGCGATATCGCAGAACAAACCCAGCATCGTACGCTGACCATCGCTCAAATGCTCATAGGCAATCGTCGTGTCGTCATCCATGACAATAATCACGCTGCTTTGTTCAAAATCGTACTTAAGCTCGGCGCAGCCGTGCAGGGCTGCTTTTGCTGCTTCCAAGATGGCTTGTAAGGTGGGTGTGATAGTTTTTTGTTGTGCCGACGCAAGTGCATGCTTGATCAGCCATTGGGTCACAGCTGTAGCATTCGCATCTGTGTGGAAGCAGTCTTTATATGCATCGTAGCGCGAGTAAACCGTTGTTGCCGCATCTTCGATGTTCGGCTTCTCACCTGTCAACCAAAGACGATCAC
>JAYVJQ010000245.1:0-3320 GCA_043769055.1 Allobrachymonas sp. | reverse complement strand
CCAAGATTGAAAGCTACCGCAGATGGCGGCCTGAACATAAGGATTACAGTATTTTTGCGGGGCTGGCCAGCTTCAGCGTGCCGCATGATGTGATTGAACTGGCTCACGAGCGCGGTATTTTTGTATTGCAGCGAAAAGGTGATGTGCTGGAGATTGACGCGGATCTTATGCGAGCACAATAGGTGCTGCTATATTGATAGCATACTATGTATGTTTTATGTCGGCCACAGCACTAAAAAGCTTATTAATCAGGTATCGTTGCTAATTTTCATCGAAGAAAACTTCGATGAAAATTTTTTGGCCTTGGCGGTATTCTTGATCGCCACTTGCCGCGCCACGGCTTTGTAGATTCCGGCGATTTCACTGTCGAGGTCGGTCACCGACGTTGGGCGGTATCTGTCGGCATTCACGCGGATGCTCGTTCAGACTGAAAACTCAACACTTTAGGTTTTACGTTGCGCCATGATCTCAAACAGATCCACCCCCATTTGCAGCAGCAGCTCGGGCAGATCGATCATGACCCAATTCTCGCGCAGCACGTCGCCCTCTCGCCTCCACCAATCGGCCACGCGCATGGTGATGGGTTGGTGGATGGCGGGCGCGCCGAGGTAATCGCCCATGTGGGTGGCGTGCACGCTGGGCCAGCCGGTGGAGGCGATGAGGTGGCCTTCTGAGATGCGGCTGATGTGGTTGCCGCCCACGCGATCAGGGAAGGCGTGCAGGAAGGGCTTTTGGTGGTGCTTTTGAAAACCTTCGACTTGGCGCGATGTGCCAATGCCACAGGGGCCATACCACATCATCTCGGGATGCCAGAAGGCATGCATACCCATGCTTTTGAGGTCTTTTTGATTGAAAGATTTAAGGCCACCGATCATGCGGTCTAAGCTGTCCATCGAGAGCTTGGCCTCTTGCGGATCAGTTGCGGCAAGCAATAAACCATCTTGCATCTGAGGCCCTGGCACGATCAGGCGCGCGCCTGTGCTGCGGGGCAGCACTTCGATGCCGGCTTGGCGCATTACATCCACCAAATCGAGCAGGATGCGGGCATCGACAATTTTTCCATTCTCCACGCGATAGAACTCGCCGATGCGCACAAACACGGTGTCTCCTGTGGCGGGGATGCCGAGCCAATCGTGGGCAAAAGTGCCCATCAGGTAGCCATGCGCAGTGACCCATGTACCTGCGCCGCCGCAGAAGCGGCCATCAAATTCACCCGCAAAGAAGAGCTGCATGCGCCGCTCTAGATTGGGCATGGCTTTGAGCAAGGGATGCCAGAATTTGGAGGCCATCGCTTGCACGCCATGCACCTCGTTGATCGGGTGAAATACGTGGCATGGGCAATCGGGCGCGAAATATTTGTCTAGCGCGGGGCGAGCATCTTGTGCAGTGGGGCCGGTTGCGGTGTTGCCGGGTAGCTCTTGCAGTGCAGCCCAGACGATTTGTTTGGCAGATTGAATTTCAGTCATGCAGCGATTATTGCAAGCGTATGCGCAACTTGCAAGGAATTTATGAATCACTTAATTTCATTGAATTTTCTTCTGCGAATTTCGGGAAAACCCTAGATTTAAAAAGCATTTTTTTGATTACTATGCATACGAATGCAAGCCCTTCAAACACAAGGATGAACCTATGATTCGCTATCTCAAGCAAGGCAAAGATGCCCAAGCCAAATCGGATGCAGATGCCAAAGTGCGCGCCACTGTGGAAGGCATTTTGAAAGACATTGAAGCGCGCGGCGATGCTGCTGTGCGCGAATACAGCGAGAAGTTTGACAAGTGGAGCCCGCCTAGCTTCAAGCTCTCGCAAGCCGAGATTGAAACCGCCGTGAAATCTCTTTCCGCCCGCGAGATTGAAGACATCAAATTTGCCCAAACTCAAATCCGCAAATTTGCCACCGCCCAACTCGCCAGCATGAAAGAGGTGGAAATTGAGACCATGCCCGGCGTGATTTTGGGTCACAAGCATGTGCCCATGAGTGCTGTGGGCTGCTATGTGCCCGGCGGCAAATACCCGATGATTGCTTCCGCGCACATGAGCGTGCTCACAGCCAAGGTGGCGGGTGTGAAGCGCATCGTATCCACCGCGCCAACTTTTCATGGCGCGCCGCATCCAGCCATCGTCACCGCCATGCACTTGGCAGGAGCCGATGAAATTTTGACGCTCGGCGGCGTGCAAGCCGTGGCTGCCATGGCTATTGGCACGGAGACGATTAAGGGCGTGGACATGTTGGTGGGCCCGGGCAATATGTTTGTGGCTGAGGCCAAGCGCCAACTCTATGGCCGCGTGGGTATTGATTTGTTTGCTGGCCCCACCGAGACCTTGGTGATTGCGGATGAAACCGTGGATGGCGAAATCTGCGCGGTGGACTTACTCGGCCAAGGCGAGCATGGCCCCACCTCCCCTGCCGTGCTGCTCACAAATAGCGAAAAGCTCGCGCGCGACACGATGAAAGAAATCGAGCGCCAACTGAAAATTTTGCCAACCGCAGAAATTGCAGCCATCAGCTGGGCCGAGTTTGGCGAAATCATTGTGTGCGACACGTATGAAGAAATGCTAGAAAAAGCTGACGAATTGGCCTCCGAGCATGTGCAAATCATGACGGCGCGCGACGATTGGTTTGCCAGCAACATGCAAAACTACGGCGCGCATTTCATCGGCCCGCGCACCAATGTAGCCTTTGGCGACAAAGTAATTGGCACGAATCACACCTTGCCCACCAACAAGGCAGCGCGCTACACCGGCGGCCTGTGGGTCGGCAAATTCCTCAAAACCTGCACCTACCAAAAAGTCACCACTAACGAGGCCAGTGCCTTGATTGGCGAATACTGCTCCCGCCTGTGCCACATGGAAAACTTTGCAGGCCACGGCGAGCAAGCTAATATCCGCGTGCGCCGCTATGGCACGCGCGCTGAGGTGCCTTGGTACCAGCCTGTGCCTGCTTTGGCTTGATTGGAAGAACCATCATGCAAACGCCCAGCTTTCGCTTAGATGGCAAGAGCGCCTTGGTCACGGGCGGCAGCAAAGGCATCGGCTTGGCCGCTGCGCATGCGCTCGCACAAGCCGGTGCGCAGGTGATGATCGTAGCCCGCAATAGACCAGATTTTCTAGCTCCTGATTTCATAGCATCTGGCGCAGATTTTATGCCGGCTAATGGCGTAAAACCTTATAAATTTGCATTCCAATCTGTGGATGTGCGTGACAGCAGCGCCGTAGAAGCTGTATTCAAAAACCACGGCCCGTTTGACATCGTAGTCAACAACGCAGGCACCACGCGCACCAAGCTGATCGATGAAGCCACCGATGATGATTTAGACACCGTG
>JAYVJQ010000244.1:0-4171 GCA_043769055.1 Allobrachymonas sp. | reverse complement strand
CGTTTTGGGGGCGCTTGGCTTGCGGAGCATTGAAGGTGGGCCAAGTGCTGCAAGTTTTCCCCAGCGGGCAGACGGCCAAGATCGCGCAACTGCTTGATCATGCGCGCGAGCCTTTGCTGCAAGATCAGGGCTTGAACACGAGCTACGGCATCGTGCTGGATCGTGAGGTGGATATTTCACGCGGCGATTGGCTGCTCGCACCCAACGCCATCACGCCCAGCCAGCAACTCACCGCCACCGTCGCTTGGATGGATGAAGAGCCCTTGCAAGCAGGCCGCACCTATCTGGCTCTGCACGGCCATCGCTGGGTCAAAGCCAAGGTGCAGCGCATCGTGCATCGCTTTGATATTCACAGCCTCGCGCCGCAGGAGGCCAGCAGTTTGCAAGCCAACGAAATTGGCACGGTGGAGCTGGCTTTGCAGCAGCCGATTGCAGCCTTGGCCTACACGCAAAGCAAAGTGCTGGGCGCGCTGATTTTGGTAGACACCGCCACACACAAAACCTCTGGCGCAGTATTGGTGCGTTAGCCTCAAGGTCATTGAGTGAACTCCCCAACATTCGCCCATTTTCCCTTGTAAAATCAAGGGTTTACACTAATTATTACTTCCCGGCCTTGCCATGACTCACATCGTTACTGAAGCCTGTATCAAATGCAAATACACCGATTGCGTGGATGTCTGCCCCGTGGATTGCTTCCGCGAAGGCCCCAACATGCTCGTGATCGACCCCGATGAATGCATTGATTGCGCCGTGTGCATCCCAGAGTGCCCGGTGAATGCGATCTACGCCGAAGAAGACGCGCCGGCTGATCAACTGCATTTCATCAAGCTCAATGTAGAGCTGAGCCAAAAAGCCGGCTGGAAAAGTATCACCAAACGCAAAACTGCACCGGCTGATGCCGATGAGTGGAAAGACAAGACTGGCAAGCTTGCATTGCTGGAACGCTAAGATTTTTAATACAAGAGAGGGAACACAGAAAACACAGAAATTGCACAGTATTCGCAGAAAAAACTTAATGGAATTTTTCCGTGCTTTCTGCGTCATTTCTGTGTTTTCTGTGTTCCTTTCTTCTTCTGAAATTTGCACCGAGTATTGATTATGGAACCGCAATTGAATCAAGAGATCATCAACACCGCCAACGCACACGAGCCGATCCAGACGGATGCGGTCATCATCGGCGCGGGGCCAGTGGGTTTGTTTCAGGTGTTTGAGCTGGGCCTTTTGGAGATCAAGGCGCATGTGATCGACAGCCTCGCCTACCCCGGTGGTCAGCCGATTGAGCTGTATCCTGACAAGCCCATCTACGATATTCCTGCGATTCCTGTGTGCACCGGCAAAGAGCTGACCGATGCGCTGATGAAGCAGATTGCACCCTTCGGCGCAACCTTCCACCTCGGTCAAACTGTGGTGCAAGTAAAGAAAATTGAAGATGGACAAGATGCTGGCCGCTTCTATGTCGAGACTGACAAAGGCACACGCTTCCTCACCAAAACCATTTTCATTGCCGCAGGCGTGGGCGCATTTGAGCCGCGCTTGCTCAAAGTAGATGGCTTAGATGAATTCAAAGGTTCGCAGCTTCACTACAGCGTCAAAGATCCTGCGCAATTCAAAGACAAAAACCTCATCATCGTCGGTGGCGGCGATTCTGCTTTGGATTGGGCGCTCAACTTCGCACAAGAAGGGCCGAACAAAGCCGAGAGCGTCATCTTGATTCACCGCCGCGATGGCTTCAAGGCAGCGCCTGCCAGCGTCGCCAAAATGAAAGAGCTGTGCGATGCCTATGAGATGCAATTCATGGTCGGCCAAATCTCTGACATCGTGGCCAATAACGGGAAGCTAGAACAAGTCAAAGTCACCGGCGGCGATGGCGTCACGCGCACCGTGCCCCTGGATATGCTGCTCGTCTTCTTCGGCCTCTCGCCAAAATTAGGCCCCATTGCCAATTGGAGCCTCCAGATCGAGCGCAAGCAGCTCGTGGTGGACACCGAAAAATTCTCCACCAACGTCCCCGGTATCTTCGCTGTGGGCGATATCAATACCTACCCCGGCAAGAAGAAGCTAATCCTCTCAGGCTTCCACGAATGCGCTTTAGCTGCGTTTGGTGCAGCTGCGATCATCTTCCCCGAGAAGGGTAAGATCCACCTACAGTACACTACCACATCACCGAAGCTACATAAGGTGCTAGGCGTTGAGTCGCCAGTGTTTGATTGAGGATTGTCTTTCCGAAGAGACTTTACGCGCAACCCACTCGCCCATGCCACTGAAAGTGCCTAGGCTTGCAGGGAGCTTCTTTTGAGTGTTCTGAGTTTTGTACCCGAGCTGCCATCTTTTGTAGCGTGCCACCTTGGTTTCTCGCGCTCGACCGAGAAGCCCTCTGCAAGCCTAGACCCATTCAGCGTCTCGTGAGATGGTGGCGCTCATCGGTATTTCTGTCACCTCACTACTCAGCATCAAGACGCTGAATGGGTGTGAGCTGGGCAAAAGCTTCTCGGTTGAGCGCGGCCAGCCAAGTTAGAACGCTACAAAAGATGGTAGCTCGTGAAACCATCTTTGAACGTTTGAAAAGAAGCTTTTGCCCAGCTCATGCACGTTCAGTGGCATGGGCGAGCGCGTGGATCGCAATAGCACAGAACATAAAAAAACCGCCCAACTTCACAGCAGGCGGTTTGCGGAGAGCACGAGAAAAAATCAAGCCGCAGCCTGATCCAAATCAAACGCCTTGTGCAGCGCGCGCACAGCCAGCTCCATGTATTTCTCGTCGATCACGACGGAAGTTTTGATTTCGCTGGTCGAAATCATTTGAATGTTGATGCCTTCTTCAGAAAGCGAGCGGAACATTTTGCTGGCAATGCCCACGTGGCTGCGCATGCCGATGCCGACAATGGACACCTTGCAAATCTTTGCATCGCCCACGATCTCGGCTGCGCCCAATGCGGGGAGCACTTTGGCTTTGAGCAAGTCCACTGTTTTGGCGTAATCATTGCGATGCACGGTGAACGAGAAATCTGTTTTGCCGTCTTTAGAAATGTTTTGAATGATCACATCGACTTCGATGTTCGCATCGGCCACCGCGCCCAAGATGTTGTAGGCAATGCCGGGGGTGTCGGGCACGCCCAGAATCGAGATTTTGGCTTCATCGCGGTTGAATGCAATGCCAGAAACAATAGCCTGTTCCATGTTTTCGTCTTCCTCAAAAGAAATCAAAGTGCCACTTGCGGCCTCTTCGTGAATGTCAATGTCCCAGGGCGTGAAGCTGCTCAAAACGCGCAAAGGGACTCTGTACTTGCCAGCGAACTCAACCGAGCGAATTTGCAGGACTTTCGAGCCCATCGAAGCCATTTCCAACATTTCCTCAAAACTGACGGTTTTCAAGCGCCGGGCTTCAGGCACAACCCTGGGGTCTGTGGTGTAGACACCGTCCACGTCGGTGTAGATCAAGCATTCCTGCGCTTTCATGGCAGCGGCCACAGCAACGGCTGAGGTGTCTGAGCCGCCCCGACCCAAAGTCGTGATGTGGCCCAAGTCATCGACGCCTTGAAATCCTGTCACGATCACGACCTGCCCAGCCGCTAGATTGGCACGAACTTTGGTGTCGTCAATCGACTCGATCCGCGCCTTGGTATAGGCGCTGTTGGTTCTGATGGGGACTTGCCACCCCGCATAACTCACCGACTCAATGCCTTCAGTCTGCAAGGCGATTGCCAACAGCGCGCTGGAGGCCTGCTCTCCTGTGGCTGCCAGCATGTCTAATTCGCGTGAATAGGCGTCGGTAGCCTTCGCAGGAGCCAATTCTTTGGCCAGGCCCAGCAGGCGGTTGGTCTCACCACTCATGGCACTGGGAACCACAACCATTTGATGGCCCGCACGTGACCATTTGGCGACGCGTTTGGCGACATTGCGAATGCGTTCGGTCGAACCCATCGACGTGCCGCCGTATTTGTGAACAATCAGTGCCATTGGAGTGTCAAAAAAGCCTTGGATTGTACCAAGCCAAAACTTGCGCCTCCCTGTCCACAAAACCGTGTCCCACTTTGATTTTGATCTGATGTCCGCGCGTGGTGCAGTCGGCAATTTGATGGACTAATTCATCAAGCTGAGCAGCGCTAGGAACAGTGTTGACAGTGGTTTTTAGCCAATGGCGAAGCACATTGGCCTGGCGTGATGAACTCAA
>JAYVJQ010000243.1:0-11857 GCA_043769055.1 Allobrachymonas sp. | reverse complement strand
CAGAGCATTCCTCGCTTTGAAGACATCAATGCGCGGCTGCTGCCTGCCACAGGTTGGCAGCTCGTGGGCGTTCCGGGGCTGATTCCTGAAGTGCCGTTTTTTACTCTTCTAGCCAATAAAAAATTTCCCGTCACCGATTGGATTCGCACGCCGCAGGAGTTTGACTACGTGGTTGAGCCGGATATTTTTCATGACCTGTTTGGCCATGTGCCGCTGTTGTTTGATGCGAGCTATGCCGACCACATCGCCGCTTACGGCCAAGGGGCTTTGAAGGCGCATGCGCTGGAGCAAAGCGATCCAAGCTGTAAGGGTGCAGTCGAGCATTTGTCGCGCCTGTATTGGTACACGATAGAATTTGGGCTGCTCGGCGAAGCTGGTCAGCACCGTGCCTATGGCGCAGGTATTTTGAGCAGCCCGGGCGAGTTGCAGCACAGCGTGCAATCCAACGCACCGCATCGATTAGCGCTCACCAACGCGCCAGAACTGCTGCACTGCATGGCGTCGCGCTACAAGATTGACAGCTTTCAATCACAGTACTTCGTGATTGATGATTTTGAATCACTGCTAGCGCTCACTGCGCCGGACTTCACGCCGCTTTACCGACAGCTTGCTATCAATCAGTGAACGAGCGGAACGAGCGCTGCGCGCCAAGCCTTCGGCCGAGCGACTGATATGAATGCGTCACACTCGACGTAACTCGGGCCGCGCAAGCGGTCTCGTTGCTTCTCAAGACAGCTTCCAATCCTTGAGCGCTGCCAAGGTTTGATCGGTCAGCGTGTTGATGCGGTTGATTTGCTGCGCCGCATCCACTGGCCAGCCACTGGTTTTGCAGGCTTGCTCCAGCACTGAGCAAATCTCAGACAAAGCCACCGCGCCCACATTAGACGCAGCACCCTTGAGCGCATGCGCACGCAACGAGAGCAATGCCGCATCGGTGGTGCCCAGGCTTGCCAAAATATCGTCGCGCCGACCGGGCGCATCTTGAATGAATAAGCCAATGACTTCGCGCGTCATGCTGCGCTGTTCATCGTCAAATTCTTTGAACTGATCTAAGCGGCTCCAGTCCATCAACACAGCCTCTTGGGCAGGCTCGGAAACGGCATCTTGAGCATGTTTTAGCTCACTAGCCGACATAGAATCTACACTGAGTGCTATTGAATACATAGCGTCATATGCTTCCACCACAGTAGCGCGCGCATGCTGCTCCAAACTTTGCGACAACTCATCCAGGCGCAACGGCTTGGGTAAGAAGCCAATCATGCCGGCCTCTAAGCTGCGCTGTCGATCTTCTTCCAAGACGGAGGCCGTCAGCGCAATGATCGCAGGTGCAGCGCTGCCATGCGCAGCGATGATGGCTTGCGCCGAGGCATAGCCATCCATCACTGGCATGTTGGCATCCATCAGCACAGCGGCAAACGGCTTGCCGCCCGCCTGCAAAGAAGCAGCCACACTGCTGACTGCTTGCTGGCCATCCTTGACCGTGACAGACTCATAGCCCAGTTTGGTCAGCATGCTCACGGCGACCTTGAGGTTAACCAAGTTGTCATCGGCCACCAAAATGGTTTGGCCTTTGTGCGCAATGCTGGGAGCAGCTACTTTCGGCGAAGTGCTTGCAACAATGCCACCTGTTTGCGCATAAATGATGCGTGCGAGGATGTTGAATAGCTGCGCTTGGCGGTAAGGCTTGAGCAGCTTGGCTTGAAAATGCCGCCCCTCTGCATCAGTGGGCAAAGTGCCCGAAGTGAGCAGCACCATCGGCATTCTGGGCTTAATCTGATGCAAAGCGCCGGCAAACATCACGCCATCCATCTCGGGCATGTGCATATCAGAGAGGATCACATCAGCATCGCGCACCGCCAACCATTCCAAGGCTTGCGGTGCGCGAGAGAAACTCACCACATTCATCTTCCAGCGCTTGAGTTGCTTGCTGAGAATTTGCAAGTTGACAGGCATGTCGTCCACGATCAAAGCCAGCTTGCCTTCTAAGCTGGCCAGCTCCAAGACAGAAGTCTCGCTGGCATCCGGTGCATCGCTGTAGTTCATGCGTGCAGTGAACCAGAAGGTCGAGCCGTGGCCTACGTCGGAATCCAAACCCACCTCGCCCTGCATCAGCTGCGCCAAGCGCTTACAAATGGCCAGCCCGAGGCCTGTGCCGCCATATTTGCGGGTGGTCGATGCATCGACTTGGGTGAACGATTGGAAGAGCGCGCTTTGGCGCTCTTTGGGAATACCGATGCCGCTGTCTTTGACGCGAAACTCCACCAGTGCGCCCACTGCCGGTACGCCATCAATCACGCGCTTGGCATCAAAGTCTTGCTTCAAATGCGCTGTCACAATGATTTGACCATGGTCGGTGAATTTGATGGCATTGCCTAGGAAATTCAGCAAAATCTGGCGCAGGCGCGTCACATCGCCGCGCACCCAGGCAGGCACTTCATCGCCCACATCCACGAGCAGCTCCAAGCCTTTCTCGCGGGCACGAGGCGCGTAAATATCGCACGCCTCTTCAATTGTGCTCTGTAGCGACAGGGGCTCGCTCTCCATCTCCAGCTTGCCCGATTCGATTTTTGAATAATCCAAAATATCGTTGATCACTGACAGTAACTGATCGCTGGAGACTCGCATGGTGTGCAGGTAATCCTGCTGCTCATCATTGAGCGGCGTATCGGCCATCAGTGTGGTCATACCCACTACGCCGTTTAGTGGCGTGCGGATTTCGTGGCTCATGGTGGCCAAGAAGGCGGCTTTGGCCTTGGCCGCTTGCAGCGCTTCTTCGCGGGATTCTTCCAGCTCTTGTGTGCGCAGGGCGACGCGCTCTTCTAAATGCTCATTGGCATCGAGTAAGGCTGCTTTTTGCGATTCGATGGATGCGCGGTTGGTTTGAATTTCTTGGGCGCTGTCATGCAATGCGCGCGCGAGCTCGCGCACCTCCACAATACGCACTTGCGATTGCAAAGCTGGCACTTGTCCACGCCCCATCTCCAGCGCAGCTTGCATCAAGGTTTTGATGCGCTGCGACATCCGCCATGCCAGCAAGCCAGCCAATAGCGCACCCACTGCAACCACGATGGCCATCAGCATGAGTGCGCGCTGCAAACCGCTTTGCGCATCGCTAGAAAAATCCAGTTCAGGAGCAGCCACAATGAGCGTCAAAGGCAAGCCCAGATGCTCAGCGAAAGGACGCATCGAGACCAATGTGTCGCCAGCCTGGGTTTGAACGACCCCATCAAAGCGCTCACGCTGCACCGAATCAGGCTTGAATTTCCCAATCAGCGGTTTTATCTGCGCAAATACTTCGCGCTGGATGGGATTGGCGCTGCTGCTGGGCTGCTGGCGCTCTAACTTGCCCGCTTGCTCGATAAACAATGGATCGCCCGTGGACGTAGCCACCATATGCCCTGTGTCGTCCACAATCATCGCCACACCACGTGAAGAGATATTAATGATTTGCATGGCCTCTGAGAGCTGCTTGAGGTACAAATCTGCGGCGAATACGCCCAGCACGCTGGCATCCTCGTCAAAAACGGGTTGTGCAACCGTGATGAGCAATTGCTTTTTAGAGGCTGATAAATAGACGGGCGTGAACACTCGCTCGCGCTTAGCCACTGCAAGCATGTACCAAGGGCGGGTGCGTGGCTCGTAGTTATTGGCTTCGGTATCGAGCTTGCGGCTACGATCACCGGGCGTTATCGCAGAATAAAACTGCCGTCCCTCATCGCCTTGGCGGCGAATGCCAATGCGCATCAAGCCCGTGCCACCGCGTGAGATTTGCTCCACGCCATGGAATTCGCCTTTATTGGTACCCAGATAAAGATAAGGGACATCAGCGGCCATGCGGGTGAGCGATACCGCGAGTTTTTCAAACTCTTCGCGCTGAGTCAGCAAGCGACGCGCAGTCTTGGTTTGAGCATCGCTGGGCGCTGGGGGAGTCAAACCATTCAACACCAAGCCTGCTGTTTGTAGCTGCACTTCGGCATCAGCCTGCACCCGCTTGATCACATCACTGATGATTTTTTGCGACAGCTTATCGACGGTTTGGACATTGCTCGTGTACAACAACCAACCCACCAGCATGGCCGGTAGCACAGCAAATAGTAAAAGTAAGCTGAGCGAGAGACTGCGTACCGTCCAGCCACCGCTGGTTTCCTTCGTGGATGTTGAAGGCAAAGACTCGATCATGGCGCTGGATTTCAAGAGTGGAGACCGACAATTTCTACGGCATCGACCGCGCCGTTGCGCCCCGGCACATTCACCATTGCGCGCTTGCCAATCTTGGCGGCATGGTTGAGCAAAATATTCGTTTGCACCGAAGCTGCAATGGCCCAATCGGGCGGCTGCGCGCCATGGTAAAACTTGAGCGTGGTGCTCACGGCTTCGCCCACTGGCGTGGTTTGTGAGCCACTGCCGGAGAAAAGGCCATCGAGCTTGGCGAAAGTTACAGGCCCGCTATGCAGCGCAGAATTGAGTTTGAAAGGCGGCAAGCCACGCTCACCGAATTTTTGCTTCACAAACGCATCCAAACGCTTGCAGCCTTCTTGTAAACCCAAGGCAGCTTTGACGGCACGCAAGGCGTGGTTCACTGAATGCGTGTCGCTGCGTTCAACAAACACACACAGCATGCCATCGCCCACAAACTGCATATGCCGCGCGCCAAACAAGTGCACGGTATCGCCCACGCCAGAGTAGAACTGCGTGATCACATCGCCCAACTCATTGGTGGACAGGCGCTGCGTCCATTGCGTGTAATCGCGCATGTCGGCATACAGCACAGTAGCGCTGCCATAGCGTTCGTTGGATTCAAATTGCCCGCTGTCGGGCCATTGCTCAGACAATTCCTTGGCCATGCGTTTTTCATACAGGCGGCCAATTTTCTCTTGTTGCTCTGCTAGCGCAAAGGCCACTGCCTTGTCCACCACCTGCGCTTGCACGGCTTCTGCGCGCACGAGTTTTGACAATTGCGCATTGACTGCATCGCGCAGCTCCTGCGGTGCAAAAGGCTTGGTGAGGTAATCATCCGCACCCGTGGTCATGCCTTGGCGCATATGGGCACGGTCTTGTAGCGAAGTGAGCAAAATAATGGGGGTGGTGGTGATGCTTTCATCGGCGCGCACCGCCTCCAAAACTCCAAAGCCATCCAAATTGGGCATTTGCACATCGCTCACGACCAAATCGGGCTTGTGCTCACGAATCAGGGCCAAGCCTTGCGCGCCATCTTCAGCGGCGAGCACGTCATAGCCTTCTTTGCGCAATACTGCTGAGACCAGCACACGGGTGCTGGCATCATCATCCATTACAACGATCAGTGGCATTTTTTTCTCCGTTGTTTCAGTTCAAAGCAGCCCAACAGGCTTGCTTAATCTCATCAACACATACGAGTTCGACATGAGCGCGACCAGCGATGAAGCGATTGTCAGCGCCTTGCAGTGTAGCTGTATGACAAGGAAACACAATATTGTCGCAGTTGGAATAAAAGCATGTGCATTTTTTCGCAAAATGGTCGGGCAATCGCGACGAATTGCTAGCGAGCCAATCGCTTGCCTGCCGCATTTGCAGGCTATTTTCTGTGAGCATCAGCGTGGCAATCGCCGTTCCTTGATGCGGAGTGCCCAGGGTAAAAATCCGATGAACGCGCGCCAATTGCTCCTCGCTACGTACATACTGCGCCGCCCAAGCGCGAATCGCCAAGCCACCCATGCTGTGGCCTACCAGCACCGGTGGCAAACCTGTGGCTTTTTCTACCTGCGCAATCGCTTGCTCGATGGTGCGTGCGTAGTCGCTGATCGAGCCGTAAGCAGGCTCTAAATCCACCGATACGAAGACCCGCCCCTCATCGCGCAAACGACTCATCCACTCCATCCAGAGTGCACGGTTGCAAAAAAAACCATGCACCAAGACCATGCCGCGACGGCCTGGTGTGGGAGCAAGCTGATCGTCGATGGCGTGATGGCGATAAGGCTGCCACCAAGTAAACACGAGGGCGGCAATACGCCACTCTGCACCCAACGCCCGCAGCCACTGCGAAAAACTGGCGCGTGGCGCTGAGTCTGCGCGATTGGCCTGCGCAGCCATCAGGCACTGGATAGCCAGCAGCACGGGGGTGATCAGAAAAGGCGCAACCAAGCACCACAGCGCATAAGCGCGTTGTGCCTCCCAGAACCAAGCGGCGGCTAGCCAGCTGGCCAGCAAGCTGCCAAGCGTGATGATGCGTTGAACCCAAGCGTTGGTCATGAAGAGGCGGCAATCAAACTGTAACCCCTTATGATGTCATACAAAATTGCTCAAGAGCTAGACTTTTGCTTCTGAAATGCATGCGCCCAATGCCTGTGGCGCATGGTCACCCATAAAAAATCCCTGCAAACCTTTTTTGTTTGCAGGGATTCGGGGTGTGGTGGTGATAGGTGGATTTGAACCACCGACATCAGCATTATGAATGCTGCGCTCTAACCAACTGAGCTATATCACCGATAGGGCTATAAATTATAGCGGATTTGAGCGCGGCTTAAAGTGCTGGCGTTTATAGCAGGATGCGTTCGCTGGCCAATCCCAGCCCGCCAAGCCGTAGCTTTTGAAAAGCACCGGCTTCGTGGGTAGCTTCTTCGGTGTTCACCGCGATGCGACCTTGACAGGCGGGAGGTAGCTTATCCAGTGAAAAACGACATTTTTAAAGCAAAAATAAACAATTGCCGTCATAGAATCTACATAGTATGCTATTAAATTCATAGCGACCACTTGAAGTCAGCTAATTTGCATCATCGGAGACAATACAGATCAACAGCTTGGCACTATCTAGGCAAGCAACTCACAACTCGCAACGCTCAGGATCGTGCATGCAAATCTCGACAACCAGTTTCAAAGCCTACGACATTCGCGGCATTGTGCCGTCTGCACTGAATGAAGAATTCGCGCTCGGCTTGGGCCGAGCGTTTGGCACATTGGCTCTGCATGAAGGACAAAAAGCAGTCGCGGTAGGAAGAGATGGGCGCTTGAGCGGGCCAGCTCTTTCCGCAGCTGTGGTGCGCGGACTGGTTGAGGCGGGTGTGCAAGTGATCGATGTGGGCCGCGTGACCACGCCGCTGCTCTACTTTGCGGCGAACACTCTGTGCGAAAGCGGCATTCAAGTCACGGGCAGCCACAACCCAAAGGATTACAACGGCTTCAAAATGGTGATGGGTGGCCGCGCGATTTATGGTGATGAAATTCAGGCACTGCGCCAGATGATGGAGCGCGAATCGTGGCAGCTACAAGCTGGCGGCGCAGTGCGCAATGTGAACGTGCAAGCACCGTATCGGGACCGAATTGCCTCTGATATCAAACTCAAGCGCCCGATGAAGATCGTGGTGGACAGTGGCAATGGCATTGCTGGTGCGACGGCTCCTGAGATTTTTCGCAAGATTGGCTGCGAGGTGATTGAGCTGTATAGCGAGGTGGATGGCAATTTTCCAAATCACCACCCTGATCCGAGCAAGCCTGAGAATTTGGCTGATTTGATCAAGACGCTGAGTGAAACCGATGCCGAGCTGGGCTTTGCCTTTGATGGCGATGGGGATCGCTTGGGCGTGGTCACGAAAGAAGGCCATGTGATCTATCCGGATCGGCAGATGATGCTGTTTGCGCGCGATGTACTCTCGCGTGTGCCGGGCGGCACGATCATGTTTGATGTGAAATGCACGCAGCGCTTGGCGCCTGCTATTGTTGCCGCTGGTGGCGTGGCTGAAATGTACAAAACCGGGCATTCACTCATCAAAGCCCGCATGAAGCAAAACGGCTCGCCACTGGGTGGTGAGATGAGCGGCCACATTTTCTTCAAAGAGCGCTGGTTTGGCTTTGACGATGGCACGTATGCCGGCTGCCGCTTGCTGGAAATCTTGAGTGCCTCGCCCGATGCGAATGCGGTGCTCAACGGATTGCCGACGAGCTTTTCCACGCCCGAACTCAATGTGCCCTGCGAAGAGGGCGAGCCGCACCGCGTGGTGGCGCAATTGCAGAAATCAGCGACCTTTGCAGCGCCCGCCAAAGTGAACGATATTGACGGCCTGCGTGTCGATTGGCCCGATGGCTTTGGCCTGATTCGCGCATCGAACACCACGCCGGTGCTGGTGCTGCGCTTTGAAGGTCACACCGAGGCCGCGCTGCACCGCATTGAGCACGAGATGATGACGCTGCTCAAGTCTGCCAAGCCAGACGCCCAGATTCAAGCGGCTGCGCACTGATCGTGTGATGCAAACACTTGCGCTCTGGCTTTATGGCGTGATCACTTGGGCACTGCAGCCGCTCGTGCGAGCGCGCCTGAAGCGCCGCGCAGTGCAAGAGCCGCTGTATGGGCAATGGACAGAGGAGCGCTTTGGGCACTATTCGCAAGCGCCATCCGAGGGCTGGGTGTGGATACATGCCGTCTCGCTGGGCGAAACGCGGGCTGCTGCGATTTTGCTGCGCGAGCTGCGCTTGGCTGCTCCAGGCATGAAGCTGCTGCTCACGCATGGCACAGCCACTGGCCGCCAAGAGGGTGCCAAGCTCTTGCAAGCGGGCGATGCGCAGGTGTGGCAACCGTGGGATAGCGCACAGGCCACGCGCCGCTTCCTCGCGCATTTCAAACCGCGCATGGGCATCCTGATGGAAACAGAAGTGTGGCCGCAGTTGTGCGCAGCGGCTGCCCATGCAGGGTTGCCGCTGGTCTTGGCCAATGCGAGGCTGAGTGATATTTCAGAGGCCAAAGCGCAGCGTTTTACCCTGCTCTCGCGGCCTGCATTTGCTAGCTTCTCGCTGGTGCTCGCGCAGACGCAGCTTGATGCCCAGCGTTTGTACGAGGTGGGCGCAGCCCAGGTGCAGGTGATGGGCAACCTCAAATTTGATGTGAACTTGGATGCAGCTATGCTGGATCAAGGCAAACAGTTGAAGCATCACTGTGTTGATCAGCTCGTGGTGATGTTGGCCAGCAGCCGAGAGGGTGAAGAGGCACTTTTTTTAGAGCAAATTAAGGCAGTAGCCGGCATAAAATATACGCAGAATGCTACTAATTTTGCAGCAGATCAAACTCAAAAATCCATCCAATACTTGATCGTGCCGCGCCATCCACAGCGCTTTGACGAAGTGCAACTCTTGTGTGAGCAGCAAGGTTTGAGCGTCTCGCGACGCAGCAGTTGGGCAGATGCGCCACAAGCTGCCGATGTGTGGCTGGGCGACAGCATGGGCGAGATGCCGCTGTATTACGCGCTGGCCGATATCGCCTTGCTGGGCGGCAGTTTTGAGCCGCTGGGTGGGCAAAATTTAATTGAGGCGATTGCTGCGGGATGCCCCGTGGTGATGGGGCCTCATACCTTCAATTTTCAAGAGGCTTGCGATACTGCGCAAAGCATGCAAGCTGCTTTGCGCTGCACCGATATGCGCCAGGGCATTGAACTGGCGCTGCGCAGTGTGCAAACGCCGCCGGAGATGCAGCGGCTACAGCAGCAAGGCCAGCAATGGCTTGCGCAATCACGCGGAGCGGCGCTGCGAATGACTCAGCAAATTACCCCGTTGCTTCGATCTTCGACTTAAGCCCGCTTCCAAAATCCGCGATGCAGCGCGGCGATTTCTTTTTCTACTTCTGGCACAGGCCCAATGACCTCAATGGCTTTTTGGCCGCGTGCGAAGATTTCGCGGCAGGGTAGATCGAGGGTGGGATTGTTGGCGTGGTTGCCTGTGATGGAGAGCAACTGCTGCTCGGTCATGCCGAAGACGACGCGGCCGATGTTGGCCCAGTATTGCGTGCCCGCGCACATTGCGCAGGGCTCGACTGTAGTGACCATGGTGCATTGCCACAAATAGTCTGCGCTGTATTGCTCGGCTGCTGCGCGAATCAACGTGGCCTCGGCATGATTCACGGTGCTGATATTGCCTTGGCTCATCAGCACGGTTTCGCCATCGGGCGCGATCAGCAAGGCTGCAAAGGGGTGGTGGCCTTGCTTCATGGCCTGCTGGGCTGCGGCGTTGGCTTTGCGCAGAGCCGCCGTGGTTTGCTCGGGAGACATAACAACTCAATGGTTTTGCGAACCGCGATGCGCCCACGCGGTGGTGTGCTTTTCGATATAGGAGAAAAATTCGTACATCACCATCGCCATCACACTGATGAGCACGAGGCCTGCAAAAGCCAGAGGCAGGCGCTGCTGGCTGCCGGCGGTTTGCATGAGTGAGCCGATGCCTGAATCGCCTGCCGTCATTTCAGCGAGCACCGTGCCCACAAAGGCCAGCGTGATCGCTACTTTGAGCGAACCGTAAAAATACGGCATGCAGCGCGGCAGGCCGATCTTCGTCAAAATATCCCAGCGCTTAGCGCCCAGCACGCGCAGCACATCTTCCAGCTCAGGCTCCAGCGTGGCCAAGCCGGTAGCGATGTTGACCGTGATGGGGAAGAAGCTGATCAGAAACGCTGTGAGAATACCCGGGCCTACGCCGATGCCAAACCACACCACCAATATCGGCACAATCGCCGCCTTGGGCACGGCATTGAAACCCACCATGAGCGGATAAAACGCGGCATACGCGGCGGGCGATGAGCCCACCAAAAAGCCGAGCAGCACACCTACGACGATGGAGATGCCAAAACCCACCATCGTCACCCAAAAGGTTTGCCAAGCAGCCTTGAGCAACGGCTCTTTGAATGCGACTAACTCTTTGGCGATTTGCAAAGGGCTGGGGAAGATGAACTCTGCAATATTAAAAACCACCACGATGAGCTGCCAGAGCAGCAGAATCACAGCGAGCACGACCAAGGGTGCGAAGCGTTCAAAGTTTTTGCTGATCATTATTTTTTCCCCGTTTATTTCTGACCACGAATAGCGCCAATTTGGCTGCGCAGCTCGTACACGATTTCGGTAAATTCGGGTGTGTAGGTCACATCCAAATCACGCGGGCGCGGCAGATCAATTTCGCGCTTGGAGATGAAGCGGCCCGGGCTTTTGCTCATGGTGTACACCGTGTCGGCAAGAAAGACGCTCTCGCGCAGATCATGCGTGACCAAAATCACATTGAATTTTTGCGCGGCATGCAAATCGCGCAGCGCGCACCACAGCTCCTCGCGGGTGAATGCATCAAGCGCGCCAAAGGGCTCATCCAAGAGCAGCATTTTTGGCTCATGAATCAACGCGCGGCAAATCGATGCGCGCTGCTGCATGCCGCCCGAGAGTTGCCATGGAAATTTTTTCTCGTAACCACCCAAGCCCACCGATTGCAAAAGCTGGGAGGCGCGCTCTTCGTATTCTTTGCGCTTCGATTTAAAATTGCTGCGGTAGGGCTCGACGATTTCAAGCGGCAGCAGCACGTTATCAATCGTGGTGCGCCAGGGCAAGAGAGATGGCGCTTGGAAGGCCATGCCGGAGATTTTGAGTGGGCCCGTCACGGGCGAGTTGTCCACATGGATTGTGCCTTTGCTGGGCATCTTCAATCCGGTGGTGAGTTTCATGAAGGTGGATTTGCCGCAGCCTGATGGCCCGACGATGGCAATGAATTCACCCAAGCCAACCTGCAGCGAAATATCTTCCACCGCATAGTTGCCCTGCGCGAGCAGCTCATCGTTGTAAGCGAGCCAGACGTTTTGAAAATCAACGAAGGGGCGCTGAGCAGATGGTGAGGCTGGAGTTGTCATTTTTTTAATAAAATCAATAAATAGCCGTTATGAAATCTACGTAGTTTGCTATCAAAAAAAGAGCATCCGAGAGATTCATATCTCGCGGATGCTCTAGCAGGCAAATACCTTACTTCTTAGCTGGTGCAGGCAAGATGTTCAGCTCGGCCTTCGTGGGCAAAAAGCTGCCATTCCAAGCATCGTCCACCTTGACACGGGTTTTGGTGCCAAAAGCATCTGAGACTTGGGAGGCCATCA
>JAYVJQ010000242.1:0-5548 GCA_043769055.1 Allobrachymonas sp. | reverse complement strand
GGCGCATCAATGCTTTGCTTGCCTGCGCCATAGACGGCAGCAACAGCGGTTGGGGTCTCAGTCATGGTGTTCCTCCACAAATTTGCGCGAGTGTAGTGGATTTTTTGCGAGTGGGTTAGAGATCGCAGTCAAACGCTATTTTTGTAGTAAAAATAACATCTACCCGGCGTAGAATATGCGTGGAATGCTATTGTTTTGATATTAAACGGAGATCAGCGCAGCATAAGAATAGTCGCTGCGTATGCATTTACCTCATAAAATCGGCGCTGTTCAGTAGATTGACTTGTTATGAAATACCTCTCCACGCGCGGCCACGCGGCCCATGCAACTCTTCCCGGCTTCTCCGATATTCTGCTTGAAGGCTTGGCCCCGGATGGCGGCTTGTATTTGCCAGAGCACTATCCGCAGATCACGCCGGCCAAACTCTCCCAACTGCGAGAAACACTCAGCAGTCAAGGTTATGCGGCGCTAGCATTTGAAATTTTGTCGCTCTACATCGACGATATCCCTGCCAATGACCTACGCGCTTTGTGTCAAAAAACCTATACGCAGGAAGTGTTTGGCACGAAAGAGATCACGCCCGTTGCACCGCTGGGCAACACCGGGCTGCATCTGCAAGCGCTTTCCAACGGACCCACGCTGGCTTTCAAAGACATGGCTATGCAGTTGCTGGGTAACTTGTTTGAATACGAGCTGGCGCGGCGTGGGCAGTCACTCAACATCTTGGGTGCCACCAGTGGCGATACCGGCAGCGCCGCCGAATACGCCATGCGTGGCAAACGCGGCGTGCGTGTTTTCATGACCTCGCCGCACGGGCGAATGAGCCCATTTCAGCAGGCGCAGATGTTCAGCTTGATGGATGAGAACATCATCAACATCGCTATCGAAGGTGTGTTTGACGATTGCCAAGACATCGTCAAAGCTGTCTCCAATGATTTGGAGTTCAAGAAAAAATACCAAATTGGCACGGTGAACTCGATCAACTGGGCGCGGCTTCTTGCGCAGGTTGTGTATTACTTTGCCGGCTATTTGTACAGCACCACATCGAATGATCAGAAGGTCAGCTTTAGCGTGCCGAGCGGGAATTTTGGCAATGTGTGCGCTGGCCATGTGGCGCGCATGATGGGCTTGCCGATTGAGCAGCTCGTGGTGGCCACCAATGAAAACGATGTGCTCGATGAGTTTTTCCGCACAGGGGTGTACCGCGTGCGAGCGAGCGCGGATACGCACGAGACCTCCAGCCCCTCGATGGACATTTCCAAAGCCAGCAATTTTGAGCGCTTTGTGTTTGACCTGCTCGGGCGCGATGCAGCGCTGTGCAAAGACTTATTTTCTACGCAGCTCAACACGCAAGGTATGTTCGATCTGAGCGGCCACGCCAATTTCAAAGCTGCGGCCCAGCGCTATGGATTCATCAGCGGCAAAAGCACGCATGCTAATCGCTTGCAAACGATTCAAGAGATATTTGCCGCGCATGATCGCATGATCGATCCGCACACGGCAGATGGCGTGAAGGTGGCAAGATCGCATGTGAAACATCGTGTGCCCATGATCGTGCTGGAGACAGCGCTTCCGATCAAGTTTTCTTCCACGATCGTGGAGTCACTCGGCCGCGAGCCATCGCGGCCTGCCAAGTTCGAGGGAATTGAAGCTCTACCCAAGCGCGTGCAGGTGATGCAGCCCGATGTTGCAGCCATCAAAGCCTTGATTGCTGCAAAAGCCTAGGCCGGCAGCGCTTTTCCCAGCGCTGCATCAGGCACAATCTGCCCATGCTGATCCATCCTCAAATTGACCCGATTGCCCTCAAGCTGGGACCCTTGGCCATTCACTGGTATGGCCTGACCTATCTCGCAGCGTTTGCGTTGTTTTGGTATCTGGGCACGCGCCGCATCGCACACCAACCCTTTGCGCGCCTGAACTGGACCCGGCGCGATGTGGAGGATATTTTGTTTCTCGGCGTGATGGGCGTAGTCATGGGCGGCCGGCTTGGTTACTGCTTGTTTTACAAGCCTGCTTACTACGCCAGCCATCCGCTAGAGATTTTTTATGTGTGGCAGGGCGGTATGAGCTTTCATGGCGGCTTGCTGGGCGTGGTGGTGGCCGAGATTTGGTTTGCCAAAACGCGAGGGCGCAGCTTGCTGGAAGTGGCTGATTTTGTGGCGCCTTGCGTCCCCACCGGACTCATGATGGGGCGCATTGGTAACTTCATCAATGGTGAGTTGTGGGGCAGGGTAGCCTCGCCCGATCTTCCTTGGGGTATGGTTTTTAGAGGGGCGGGCGATGCACCGCGCCATCCATCGCAGCTCTATCAAATCGCGCTTGAAGGCGCGCTGCTGTTCATCTTGCTCTGGCTCTACGCGCGCAAGGAGCGCAAGAGCGGGCAGGTGGCCGCAGCCTTCTTGGTGGGCTATGGCATCTTCCGCTTTATCGCAGAATTTTTCCGCGAGCCCGATGCGCACCTTGGGATTTTGAGCCTCGGCATGACGATGGGGCAATGGCTGTGCGTGCCGATGATCGTGGGCGGCGCGCTGATGTGGCTGTGGGCTGGCAAAAACAAGCGCTTGAGCGACTGAAATCAGTGTGTTTCTCCGCTTTCACAATGACTTGAAATCTTCTTGCATCGGGTAACTCCTAGTGCAATATCAATGATATTTTATTTGCATAATTATCTGTAATTAATCATAATTACGAATAATTTTAGTGTGAGACCTCATGGCTGCTCTGCTGAATACGTCGCAGTATTGTTTTTTGTCCGAATCTTTTCTGTCTTGCATCATGCCCATCCAGCCCGTCTCATTGCGTGTTGTTCAAGAATCTCTGCATCAAGAGGTGGCAGCGCAGTTGCGGGAGCGGATTTTTTCGGGTGAATTGCAGCCCGGTGCGTTTGTCGATGAAGTGGCTTTCTGTGAGCAATTGCAAATCTCTCGCACGCCCTTGCGCGAGGCTTTGAAGGTGCTGGCCGCTGAAGGCTTGGTGCGGCAAGAGCCGCGCCGGGGCAGCTTTGTCAATGAAGTCACAGAGCAGGATTTAGATGAAATCTTTCCTGTGATTGCTTTACTGGAGGGGCGTTGTGCGCATGAAGCAGCGCTTAAAGCCACGGATGCTGATTTGGCTGCCTTGGCTACATTGCATGAGCGTTTGCAAAAAATGGCCAAGGCCAAGCGCATCAGCGATTATTACGACGCAAACTTTGCAATTCACGAAGCTATTATTACCTTGGCCAATAACAAATGGCTGGCGCAGGTGATTGGTGATTTGCGCAAAATCTTGAAGCTGGCGCGCTTGCAGCAATTGCATGCACCAGGCCGCTTGGAGCAAAGCCTATCTGAACATCTTGCGGTGTTTGCTGCATTACAAGCGCGCGATGCCTTGGGGGCAGAAGCAGCCATGCGCACGCATCTGACGCGCCAGCGTCAGGCGCTGCGCGAGCTGGCGCGCAACCAGCGCTCTCGCTTGGTGGTGTGACAATGGTGGGCAACCCAATACCTTCGCACGAAACTGCACCGCCTTCAAGAGCGGGTGCTTGGTTGCAGCGCAATGCGCTGCGCTTGGGGCTACGGCGCGGTGTGAAGACGGTTGTCGATCAGAATTTAAGCCAAAATCAAGCAGTAGCCGTTATAGATATTGCGCAGAGTGCTCATAAAATAATAGCGCTCACCGATCATGCCATGCGCTCGACACATGAGCGTTTGAAGGCATCGCTCAAGCAAAAAAATGAAGCGCTTTCGCCGCGCGTGCTGCGCCGCACACTGGCTGAGTTGCAAGCTGTGGCGAATATGACCGTGAGCGAAGTGGAGGGTGGCAGGCGCGCCAAAGGCGTAGCCGCTTGGTATGCCAAAGCCAGCTTGCATCAGCAGCGCGATATGTGGCTGCTGATGAGCGAGCAGTTCGCGCCACATACTCGGCAGCTTCAAGCTGCCCGTGAGCGCTATGAAACGGCTTTGGGAACGCAGCAAGCTGGCGCTGCCGAAGTGGCGCTGCAAAAATCACTGCTATCGCCTCGGCGGCGGCTGCTCCAGCGCTTTGCGGCGTTCCCCGAAGGCATGCGCTTTTTGGTGAGCATGCGTGAGCAATGGCTGCCTGAGATCAAATTGGATTATCGTTTGCTCGCGCTCGATGCAGAGCTTGAAGCCTTGTTCTCTACATGGTTTGATGTGGCATTTTTGGAGTTGCGCCGCATCAGCTGGGACAGCCCAGCATCCCTGCTTGAAAAGTTGATCCGCTATGAGGCGGTACACGCGATCAATGGCTGGGGTGATTTGAAGAACCGTTTAGATTCTGATCGGCGTTGCTATGGTTTTTTCCATCCCCGGCTGCCTGATGAGCCGTTGATTTTTGTTGAAGTGGCGCTCACGGATGGTTTGGCTGCCAGCATCACGCCCCTGCTCGATGAAAGCGCTGACCTTCAAGAGCTGAGCAAGGCCAGCACAGCGATTTTTTACTCCATCAGCAACACCCAAGCAGGTTTGCGCGGCGTGGGTTTTGGTGATTCGCTGATCAAGCGTGTGGTTGAAACGCTCAAAAGCGAGTGCCCGCGCCTCAAAACATTCGCCACGCTCTCGCCGATGCCGGGTTTTCGCGCATGGCTGCAAAAAACACAACCTGCTTTGCTGGCCGCTCATGAGCTTGATGCAAGCGCAGTGCAAGATGAATTGCTGTCTGCGGCAGCGCACTATCTCACGCAAGAAATCAAGGAGCGTCAGCCGCTGGATGCCGTGGCGCGCTTTCATCTGGGCAATGGCGCGCGGGTAGAGCAGCTCAATGCGCAGGCCGATCCCAGCGTCAAGGGGCAGCGCCAATCTCTGGGCTTGATGGTTAATTACCTCTACGATCTCAAGCAAATCGATAAGAACAGACAATCCTTGCAAGCAGGCAAAATGGCTTGCAGTTCCGACATTAAAAAGTTACTCAACCCAAGCTCCAGGAGACAACCATGAGCCTTTCTCGCCGCAGCGCCCTCGTAGCTACTGCATCATCCATCGCTACATTTCCAATAGCATCCCGCGCACAAACAGCTGCGGCTTGGCCCGCAAAACCCGTGAATCTGATCGTGCCCTTCCCGGCCGGCGGCGGCACGGATGCCTTTGCGCGGCCTTTGTCGGCCGCATTTGCCAAAAACACGGGCCGCACCATGATCATTGACAACAAAGGTGGCGCGGGCGGCACTTTGGGCGCGGGCGTGGCGGCCAAAGCGCCAGCGGATGGCTACAACCTGTTCATGGGCGCAGTGCACCATTCGATTGCGCCGAGCATGTACGCCAAATTAGATTACGACATTGAGAAAGATTTTGTGCCACTGATCTTGGTGGCCAATGTGCCACAGGTGGTGGTGGTCAATCCGCGCAAAGTGCCAGTGGCCAATTTCAAAGAATTTTTGGCGTTTCTCAAAGCCAATCCGGGCAAGCTCAACTATGGCTCTGCCGGTGGCGGCACGTCGCATCATTTGGCTGGTGAGCTATTCAAGCAGCAAACCAAAACCTTCATCACCCACATCCCGTATCGCGGCGCAGGCCCATCGCTACAAGGCTTGATTGCGGGCGATGTGGAG
>JAYVJQ010000241.1:0-3028 GCA_043769055.1 Allobrachymonas sp. | reverse complement strand
GGCGTCCGGCACGCCTTGCCCAAACTCCAACCCCAGAAAGCGCATGAAGGACAGGCGGTCTGTGACTTGGAATTGCAGGCGCTCGTCGGCTAGGTTGTAGATACGCTGCAAAATCAGTAGCTTGAACATGAGTACGCGGTCTATGGGCTTGCGCCCCGCATTGCTTTTACGGGCCTTGGCATCGATCTTGGCTAGGACGGGGCGAAATAGCTCCCAGTCGATGGCTTGGTTCAAGCGTTCGAGTGGATCGCCCTGCGCACTGAGCATGGCGTAGCGGCGATCAATGTCAAAGAATCCGAGTTGCATAGTTTGCTTTCCTGCGCTTATTCTGCGATGTCTTATTAACGCCGCTCAGTATCTGGAGGTTGTTGGGGATTTCACGGTGATTTATAGAAATGCCCTATCGTGCAAGGTTCTAGGCGACACTTGTCGCCTGAAATATGAGGTGAAACGCTGTTGCGTTTCCCGCGCCTTGCGCGATACAAATCGCAGGTCGCAGTACACCCTTGCATCGCGGCCTACTGGCTACCTTGAAGATTTGCGCGCGAACTCGGTGACGGCGGTAGAGCACTATCCCCGGCCTGTGTGAGACCTGTACGGGTGGGCGATTTGTGCAGCACAGGGTTGGGAAGTGCGTAGCACTTCACCTCGTACTCAAGGCGACAGGTGTCGCCAAACTCCCGCGCAGGACCCATGAGCCCACCCGTACAGGTCTCACGCAGGCCATAGAGTGCTAGACTTCAACCCGCACTCTTCGCCGAATACTGCGCCACCAAGTTCAGCAAATGCTGCCGCTGGCTCGTCTCTAAATACGGTACAAGCAGATTCAGCACATGCTGCGCGCCGCGTACCAAAGCGATGCTGGCGCTCTCGGGTTCCAGCGCATTGCGTGGGTCGCGCACGTACTCGTAGCTCAGCCAATAGGTCAGCACCACCACCATCGAGGTGGCTGTGCCTTCGATCTCGCGGGAGTCAATGGTGATCGCGCCGCTGCGGTTCATGGCTTCGAGTAGCGTGCGCACGCTGCGGGTTTTGTTCTTCAGCACCCACTGAAAATGCGTTTCCAAGCGGCGGTTCTTCGACAGCAGATCGTTTAAATCGCGGTAGAGAAAGCGGTATTGCCAAATCAGCTCATACAGCGTGTGCAAGAAAAACCATGCATCTTCCACGTTGCGCACACCGTCACTGGCGTTGAGTAATTCACTCAAACTGCGCTCGTAGCGATCAAACAGCGAGTTGATCAGCTCGTCTTTGGCCGGGTAGTGGTAATACAGATTGCCGGGGCTGATGTTCAGCTCGGCGGAGATGAGGGTGGTGGAGACATTGGGCTCGCCAAAGCGGTTGAACAGTTCGAGCGTAACTTCCAAAATGCGTTCAGCCGTGCGGCGCGGCGCTTTTTTAGCCATGGTGTCTCCGGGTGCTTGTGTGAATGATCTGCCCACACTCTAGCTTAAGTTGCTAGGGTTTTGTTGGCTCTTGGTTGCGCCTTAGCATTCATAGGCTGAAACACGTAACGCAGAAAGCACAGAAACTGCACAGAAAACACAGAAAAATTCGGATTCATTTCTGTGTTTTCTGTGCGATTTCTGTGCTTTCTGCGTTACGTCTTTTCTTCTCGTTGGAGCGCAATGAACTCAAGCGTATTTCCGCTCTAAATCTTCCAGCGTTTCTTCCAGTTTCACCACCGCCTGCCCAATTTTGCTGGCTTTCGGCACAGGGAGCACGAGTTGGCGTTTGGGGTCGGCCAGCGCCTCTTCGTTGATGCGGATGCCGTGCTTTTCAAACTTCGCCGTGAGCGAGCTGCGACGGGCGCGGAGCAGGTGGCGGGTTTGTTGATAAGCATGCTCGGCCACGTCGCGGCGCTGGCTGTAGCTGAAAGTATTGGCCAAGAAGTATTCTGGGTCGCGCTGATCGGGCTCAATCAGGATCAAATCGGTTTGCGGATACTGGCGCTCGTAGGCTTTCATGCCCATCTCCAGCCGTGAGTGAATCAGCGAGCGGAAGGTTTGCGAGAGCACGGTGGGCAGGCCGCCATCGCCAATGCGCGGAATCGATTGCCGCTCGCGCGGTAGGCCGCGCTGCATCACCGCAGGGCGGGCGTTCAGCGCATCGAATGGCACGAGCGGGTTCAAGCAAATCACCAAATCCATGCCTTCTTCCATGGCAATGCTGGCATGCAGAGTTTTCTTCAGAGCGCCATCCACAAAATAATGCTCGCCAATTTCTACCGGTGGAAACAAGCCCGGCAGCGCGGAGCTGGCTTGAATGGCTTGCGAGATCGGCACATGGTCCCAGCCGGGCGAGCCAAACGGCGCGGTCTCGCCGGAATCAAGATTGGTGGCCACCAAGGTGAGCTTGGCACGCAGTTGGCGAAAATCATCGGTGCGGCCAGGTTGGGAGAAGATGATGGACAGTCGCTTGCGCATTTCTTCGTTGGTGAAGATGCCGTTGGGCAGCGCAGGGCCGAGCAATTCGAGCGCGCTCACGAGGCTTTTGCCTTGCACCGTGACGCGCCAAGCGGCTGAGGCCAGCAGGCCGGGCAGCATCACGGCGCGGCGCAGCAGCTCGTTCCAGGCGGGCTGCATGAGCCAAGCGGGGTCAAAACGGTCGACGTTTACATCAGCATCGCGGTTGGTCAGCTCATTGTCAATGAAGCTTTTGCACAATTGCTGCGGGCTCATGCCATTGGCCAGCGAGGCGGCGATGAAGCTGCCGGCAGACACGCCCACATAATGATCGAGCTGCGTGAAATCGAGGCCATCGAGCACTTCTTGCATTGCACAGAGCGCGCCAATTTCGTAGATCGCGCCGAGTGGTCCGCCGCCTGCAAGAGATAGCGCAATGCGCAGCTTGCGCGCTGGGGCAGGCTTGCGCAGAGATGGGGCGCGTCGGCGCTCGGGCAAACGAATGACAGAAGCCATTGGGAATATCGCAATCAATGAGTCAAATAATCACTACTATTTTAATAGCAAACTATTGAGTATTTATGCCGGGTAAACGCGAGTTTTATTCAAAATAATGAATCACG
>JAYVJQ010000240.1:0-16650 GCA_043769055.1 Allobrachymonas sp. | reverse complement strand
CCCGTACATCTCGCCTAAATCATAGCTGTGCGCCATTTGTAGCAATCCGCAGGACTCAACCGATGTTCGGCATTTCACCAGTTGAATCGGGCCAGTTGTGACATGCTGATCTGCATTCTTTGGGAACACACCGGTCAACGCTTGAGAGCCCAGATCTAATATTTTGTCGAGGTGTGGGTTTCCACAGATACGGCAATGCTGAACGACAGTATACGAGGCCATAATATTAAGATTAGTATTTTAGTTAGAGGATGTTCGATGCTTTGTCCGCATCTTGGAGTCGATCATATCTTGAAGTAACAACTGATCCGCATTTATCCAACTTCGCTTCAGGGCTACGATTTTGGTGACGAATCGAGCTATCGAATATGGCATAACTGCAATGCCATAAGTCAAGATTCTTCGCAAAGAAGACATCGGCTTACTCTGAAGGTGTTTTTCATATGTCGAATAGTTGTACGCACTTAATGCACGTAGACGAATCAGCGGTTTGATGCTGCTCCAAGGTTCACGATGGACGACCAAGGCTTTAAATTTATCGTTAACAGAGGATAAACTCCATATCAGTTGCGGCCAACTAAGCATCATGATTTGGAAAGCTCGATCTGACCAAAGTGCATTGCTGTATCGAATAATCACTAGCGGATTCGATAACACCAACATAGGATATGTTGGCGGTCGATTGAATATAACGGCAATATGAATGAAGCCAGTTCCAAAATATCTCGAAGTATCCTGATCTACCCAATTGTTTCGGCGTATTACGATACACCCCACGAACGTCATACAGTTGGCTGCACACGAAAAAAAGTTGTCAAACTCTTCCACCGCAAAAGTTCTGTCAGCACTAACGCTCGAACGCTTAGCCAAAAGTATTCGACTAAGACTAATGTCTTTAACTTGTGTCGCTGTAACAATTACATCGAAATCGTTCCTAATCTTCTCGATAATGGTCTCTATTGCATTCGGTACAAGAACGTCATCGTCAGTCATTAACCAGCAATACTGCCCCCTCGACGAGCGTACCGCATAATCACAATCCCGGTCAAATCCCGCGTTTGACGGCACGCTGGAATCACCAGCGTAAGGAGACAAAATATAACGAACGCATGGATTCTTTAAAAAGAAAGATTGCACAACTTCTTTGGTGTTGTCTGTTGAACCACCATCAACGATAACGATTTCAACGCTACCCATCGATTGATTCAAGATGCTGTGCAAGGTCTCGGGCAAGAACTTGGCACGATTAAATGTTGGGATGCAGATTGAAAGTAGTGGATTCACGATTGCATCTTTAAGTTCACATAACCAATGAGATAATCAGACGCTTTTATATCAGTAGCAAATTCGTATCCGAGCGAGCGGTATAACTTAATTGCATTTTCATTAGTAGATAAGACTCGTAATCGTACCTTGACTGCGCCGCGAACTACTGCGTTACAGTGAAGCCATCCCATCATCCCACGACCTAATCCAATCCCCTGATAGCCCGAGGAAACTGCAATACCCAGGCTAGGGACGGAAAAACCTGCATCCCATCCGCGCAGCATGCCGTATGCAAGCACTTTATTTTGGTGCACCGCTACCAAATAGACATCTTGGCCAATAGCCTTGACCAATTTTTCGAGTGAGACCCTATCGTAAGCGTGAGGCGCAAAAAAATGCTGCGAATCAGATTTTCGCTGTAAAAGCAAAAAATCCTCAAGCTGTGGGATTATTTCTTGACTAAGAGAAAGAATTTGCATTGCAATTCACTCGGTACTTTGGCATTTAGCCAAAGAATGACATATAGATTCAACCTGCTCCTTAGAAAAAACTGGGCTTGAAGGTAGGCTAATGATATTTCTTGCAAGAAAATCACTGGTTACTAGCTGCTGCCGACCATACAAATGCGCCATCGCATTTGCGGAATAAAAACCGGGGCGAGTTTCAATGCCATCTTCACTCATTTTCTGAATCACACCGTCCCTGCCTTGAGAAAAAACCTTCGGGTCAAGCACAACTGCGATGGCCCACACTACAGCGTCAACGGTGTCTTCAAAGTGCTGTAGGGTCACACCTCGGATTTGATTTAAAGCATCCCGATACCAGCCCCATAGCTCGCGTCGCTTTGCTTCTACTTGCTCAATCCGCTCAAGTTGCGCACAACCCAACGCCGCTTGCATATTCGTCAGTCTAAAGTTATGCCCGGCAACTTTATGTAAATAACGTGTCTTTCCAACACCATGACTGCGCATTAACCGAATTGTCTCAGCAAAGTCCTCACGATCAGTTGCAATTGCCCCCCCCTCGCCAGTACTGATCGTTTTGGTCGCATGAAAACTATACGTTCCTAAGTTGGCTAGCGTCCCCGCTTTTTTCCCCTCGTAGACAGAGCCAAAAGCTTCCGCAGCATCTTCTATGACAACGATGCCGCATTTATTAGCTAGCGTGATGATAGGCCGCATGTCGCATACATTGCCGTAGGTGTGAATAGGGACTATGGCCTTCGATTTCGGTGTCATCACCTTTTCCACATCCTCTGCGCGCATACACCAGGTTCTAGGGTCAACCTCACAAAAAACTGGCTTCAAATGCATATGCAGCGCTACATTTGCCGCTGCCATGTATCCAAATCCAGGCAGGATTACTTCATCTCCCGGTTTCAACTGTGCTGCCAAATAAGCCAAATGAATTGCAGTCGTACCATTTGAGGAGACCAGCACATTTGGACTATCGCAATAGATTCTTAAGTCTTTTTCAAAGCGATCCACGTAGGGTCCCCCAGATATCCATGTCGATGCAATGGCATCTAACACGTATCGCTGTTCGTTACCCAGTAGACTTGCAGTTGCCCAATGAATCATAAAAATTTCCCAATCGAATGCTACTTGCTTAAGGGTTTTACAAACTCAAGACCAATGATCCCCATACCAGGCAAATCATCGATCTTTGCAAAGAAAGAGAAATTTTTTCCCATCATCAATGGTTCATACCAAAAAGCATACGGGAATTTAGAGCGTTTTTCAATCACGTTTTGATCGTAAAATCCCGCCTTGTTTTCAGCGTAAATCGCTTGGTATGACGGCAAACCTGTAATGCAAAAAATATGTCGATTCAAGCGCAATTCATCGTAAAAGCGTTGCCAAAATACATAGCCATTTTTGTCGCTTTCGAATAACTTGTAGTCATCTAGATTCGTATACTCCTCATACTGCTTTCGATGGCAGGGAATAGTTATCAAAAGCTTCCCACCAGGTCGCAAAAGATTCCACATGCGCTTGACAGCTTGAGTATCATCAGGAATATGTTCCAGAACCGACATACAGCTGATTAAGTCAAAGCTATTTGCTTCAAATTGAGCCATCTCAAGCAGTTTATTATCTAGCCTACAGCGATCGGCTATCCGCATATCTTGTACGAATTTCTTAGTTTCTTGCATATCCAGAACATCTGGATTAATGAGTGTAATGTTTGCATTTGGGAAAGCGCGATACCAAAATGCAGCAAGCAGTCTAGGGGAGGATACATCCAAGCATGCTTCCAAAGCGTCGCTTTTTTGCGCTCTCCCGAGCATGAAGTCAAACTCAAAATATCTAACCGAATCAAGTGGTTTAACCACGAGGTGAAACAAAAGTCGCAAATTCTGATTGTGTATGAAATGCCTAAAACCCATTCGCATCGTTTTCCACCGAACCTGAAGCCCAGGTGTTTTCTGAAAATAAGCCAACAACAAAGCTGGTAAGAATAAACTCAAAGAGATCATCAGATGCAATACCAAATGAAAGCCTTGAGCTTTTTTCTTTTCTTGTGGAAAGTTTAAATATTTTTTTTCGATGTCTGTTGTGTTCATTTTCGCATCCAGCGCACTAAGCTAAAAAGAATCGTTCGCGTATCTTTATATAAAAAAAGTTGAAAAGCACTGAGAGCCAAAGAAACCAATGCAGTCACCCACAGTTTATCAACGTTTGCGATCGTCAAGGAAACTCCGAAAGTTGCAGTCAAAGTAACTCCAACAAGAGCAATAGATGGCAAAACTATTCGCTGAAGCAAAACGTAAGCTGAAGTTTCAAGCTTCAGGAAAAACCAAGTTACCCACGTTCCAATCAATAAGTAAACTAACGAAGCGCCTAACCAAGAGAGCCCCGCACCGACTATGCCAATTCGCGTAGCCAAAAAATATAATACTAAAGCCAAGAATGCACCTAGCGCAATATTCATTACTAAAGGGATTTGGGCTTTTCCATAAGCTAACTGCAACGCGTAAGCTGGATACATTATTCCGTTGAGAGCATATCCTAGCAACAGTAGCACCAATACGGGGGCAGCTTGTCCACTCAAATCTTGGTTATTCGTCCAAAGTAAAAGAAAAAAGTTTGCATTAATTGCGAAAAACCCTGCTGCAGGCAACAAGACTCCTGCGAGAATTGATGAAACTGTGATGTAGATATGTAGAGCCTCGCTTGATCTCTTTCTTTCAATATGAACGATCAACTTAGGATAAATGCTGTTAAAAAGCGGCATCACTACGATATGCAATCCTGATGCAAACAACACGGCGGCTGCGTAGACCGCAAACTCATCAAGGCTTAAGATTTTACTCAGCAACACACGATCCATCTGAGTAAAAATCAAGCTTGTCGTTGCTACTCCTGCCATGGGAATGCTAAAAGGCAATAGTCTTTGAAGTTCACTTACGCTAAAAAGATCTGATAATCTTTCATTGCTTGTGTAAGAAATTTGAAATCGAACACAAATTAGATGAGTAATGGATACAAAAGCTTGCCAAGTGAAGAAGGTAAGAATGGATGGTGCGACAAATATCAATAAAAAAACCGCGCCTAGACTAGAAGCCGTGCCAAACACTATTTGTATTTGACTGCTCAGTTTTAATCGACCAGAACCTATCAAAATACCATGGTAAAAACCAATCGGTAACTTTGCCGCTACGCCAATGCACATTAATAATATGGCTTGCCTCAAATCCGATCGTGATATTTCCTTGGTCTGTAGCCAATCGACAGCAATTGTATTTGATGCCAGGCCCATCAGTAATCCGATGAGGAAAGCCGTAACAAGAATGAACACTTCAAGGGTCAGAATAGTTTTTTTAAGTTCCTGTTTTTTGTTCAACTCTGTCAGGCGTGCCGTTTCTCTGCTTATCGCAGGAGTAAGTCCGAAATCAAAAACAATAATCAGTGCTTGTAAACTGACAAAAAAGCCAACCAAACCATAGCCTTCTAATCCCATGGTTTTGATATAGAAGGGAACAACGATGATCGCCAGCAAGGCAGACCATATTGATTGAGCAATAGCCCAAAAAAAACTTTTTATATCACTCACGTAGAACGCTCGTTGAATGAAGGGCGGCGTTTCTCTTGCCAAGCGCTAAATCACTATCGACCATCTCTCGCACAAGTTTTTCAAAACTCGTGTTTGGACTCCACCCCAGCTTGAGCTTCGCTTTGCTCGCGTCTCCCAATAATGTTTCCACCTCTGTAGGTCGGAAGTAGATCGGATCAATTGCGATTATTTTTTTACCGTTCTGGTCTAGGCCAACTTCCTGCAAGCCTTCGCCCTGCCAAGCAATTGGCATACCTAACTCTTTTGCTGCCGCATTGATGAAATCACGCACGCTGTATTGCAAGCCTGTCGCTACGACAAAATCTTCCGGTTGATCTTGTTGAAGCATGAGCCACATCATTTCCACATAGTCTCGCGCATGACCCCAGTCACGCTTAGCATCTAGATTGCCTAAGTACAGACAATCTTGTTTACCCAATTTGATAGCAGCGAGGCCGCGCGTAATTTTCCGAGTGACGAAATTTTCTCCTCTTACTGGGGACTCGTGGTTGAACAAAATACCATTACAAGCATACATGCCATATGCTTCTCTATAGTTAATCGTAATCCAATAACCGTAGAGCTTGGCAACTGCGTATGGACTTCTGGGATAAAAAGGTGTGGTCTCTTTTTGAGGTGTTTCTTGTACTAAACCATACAACTCGGAGGTACTCGCCTGATAAAAACGAGTCTTCTTTTCCATGCCGAGAATTCGAATTGCTTCGAGCAATCGCAATGTACCCAAAGCATCGGAATTAGCCGTGTATTCTGGCTCTTCAAAACTCACAGCCACATGAGATTGTGCAGCTAGATTGTAAATTTCGTCAGGCTGCGTCTGCTGGATGATTCTCAACAGACTCGATGAGTCAGTCATGTCACCATGATGAAGAAAAAACCGAACGCCTTCTTCATGTGGATCTTGGTACAAATGATCGATTCGCTGCGTATTGAAAGAAGACGCGCGGCGTTTGATGCCGTGAACAATATAGCCTTTGTCTAATAGTAATTGACTTAAGTAAGAGCCATCTTGGCCAGTAACACCAGTTATCAGAGCGACTTTTTGTTGAGCCATGGTTTATTTTCTTCCGTAAGTATCCTGGATGCGCACAATATCGTCTTCGCCGAGATAGCTGCCTGATTGCACCTCGATAATTTCGAGATCTGTGGTGCCGCGATTTGTCAAGCGATGTACTTGCCCCAAGGGGATATAGGTCGATTGATTTTCTGACAGCGTGAGTAGTTGATCGCCGCAGGTCACTTCTGCCGTGCCCTGCACGACAATCCAATGCTCAGCGCGGTGCGCGTGTTTTTGCAGGCTCAGGGCTGCACCGGGCTTGACATTGATGCGCTTGACTTTGAATCTGCTTCCCTCATCCACGCTGTCATACCAGCCCCACGGGCGGTGTACTTTGCGATGAAGGTTTTGCTCGCTGCGGCCAGATTTTTGGAGTTGCGAGACTATGTTTTTTACATTCTGACTTTGCGACTTATCTGCAATGAGCACTGCATCCGCAGTCTCGATGACGACTAAATCCTTCACCCCAACCACACTCACCAGCCGATTTGCCGCGTGAATAAAATTATTTGAGGAATCATCGAGCAATACATCGCCACGGCAAACATTGCCTTGTGCATCCGCCTGCCCAGCCTGCCAAACAGCATCCCAAGCACCAAGATCGCTCCATTGCGCTTGCAGTTGCACCATCTGAATCGGAAAAGCTGAGCCTGGGCATTTCTCCATGACTGCATAGTCCACCGATTCCGAGGGCACTTGCGCGAAGCTGGCTCGATCTGGTCGCACGAAGCTGACAGGGTTCAGTTGGTCTGTTGAGTCGAAGCTGGGCAATTGTTCGATGACTCGCAATGCCCAAGCTTTTTCGCAGGCTTGAAGAATATCTGGTCGAAATTGTCCGAGTGCTTTTAGCCAAACACTGGCTTTGAGCACAAACATACCGCTGTTCCAAGCGAAATCACCGGATGCCACGTATTGCTGTGCTAATTCAGCAATGGGTTTTTCGACAAACTTGCGTACTATGCTAGTGCTTTCGCTGGGCGAAATTTTTTCAAATTGAATATAACCATACCCTGTTTCAGGTCGGTCGGGCGTGATGCCTAAAATCACCACGGTTCCCTTGGCGGCCACAGCAATTGCCTGGCGCAAGCAACGCGTGTAACCTATTTCATCGCCGATATGCTGATCTGACGGGCTGACCAAGAGCACCGGGTCAGCCCCAGCGTGGGTCGCTTGTAGTGCCGCTAAGGTCAAGGCTGCGGCGGTGTTGCGAGCAGTGGGTTCGAGCAAAAAGCTGCTCACGGGGAGCTTCAGCTCTCTTAACTGCTCAACTGCTAGGAAGCGATGCTCTTCACCCGTGACGATTAAGCTCTGGTCCATGGTGATCTCTTGGGTTGCCAAACCAGCCAGCCGCAAAGCGGCCAATTGAAACAGGCTATGCGCACCGCTTAAAGCGATGAATTGCTTGGGAAAGCCCGCGCGTGATAGTGGCCAAAGCCGGGTACCCGAGCCACCGCACAGAATGACGGGGGTGACTTGGATCATGCCGACGCTTCCTTCGCCATGCTTTGACGCAATTCGCTGATTTGCTGATGCAGACGCTCGTACTCAGCCACTTTCACTTGCAAGAATTGCGCTGTCAGATCTGCACGCGCGGTAATGCCCGCTGGGGTGAGCACATAAGCATAGGCCAGTTTGTTTTTGCTATTTTTGAAGTTTTGCGCTTTGAGAAAACCTTTGGCTAACAATGCGCGAAGGCAATAATTGACCTTGCCTAGGCTCACGCCCAACTCTACGGCCAGCTCACGTTGATTGAGCGTGGGCTGATGCGCGAGCAACTGCAAGGCTCGCAGATCAGTTTCTAGGGCAGATGATGTGGCTGTGTTCATTGGTTGAACAGATGCTACCATAGCTTGATAGAAAATATTTAACTCCCCTGAAGCGCGTTCTTTATTTTTGCCATTTTTATGACCCTCTTGCCTAGTCGGGTCTCAATCAGCACACATGGGTGATATTCAATGGACGCGCACAATCAGCCGAGCAATTGCAGCATGAAAGTTTTGGTCACCGGTGCGAACGGCTTTGTGGGCAGTGCGGTGTGCGAAGCATTGGCGCAGCGAGAGCATCGGGTGCTGGCTGTATCGCGTCCAACGCAGCACTCTCATTCACTATCAATTTCAGAGCAAACAACGCAGTATTTACGTCGGGTAGAGGCCGATTTTTCTACTATTTCTAGTATTCAAGCGTATTTGCAGGGCATAGATGCTGTGGTGCATTGCGCAGCGCGGGTGCATCAGGTGCGTGAGACGGCTGATGATCCGCTGGCTGAATATCGCAAGGTCAATACGCAGGCCACGCTCGATCTCGCGCAAGCCTCGGCGCAAGCGGGCGTGAAGCGCTTTGTGTTTCTCAGTTCGGTCAAGGTCAATGGCAATTTCTGCCCTGCCGGTCAGCCTTACCGCGCCGATCAAGCCGCGCCGCAAGACCCGTATGGCATCAGCAAATGGGAGGCTGAACTGGGTTTGCGGGAGATCGCGGCCAAAACGGGACTGGACGTGGTGATCATCCGCCCGCCTTTGGTCTATGGCCCGGGCGTGAAGGCCAATTTCCTGACCATGATGCAGTGGCTGAGCAAAGGCATTCCCCTGCCCTTGGGTGCAATTTCTAATCAACGCAGCTTGGTGGCGCTAGCTAATTTGGTGGATTTCATGGCGCTGTGCCTGATGCACCCGATGGCGGCCAATCAAACCTTCATGATCAGCGATCAAGAAGATGTCAGCACCACGCAATTGCTGCGCGGCTTGGGAAATGCACTCGGTCGCCCTGCTCGTCTGCTGCCGATGCCGCAAAAATTGCTAGAAATCAGCCTCCAAGCGATTGGCAAAGGCGGCGTGGCGCAGCGCTTGTGTGGGGATTTGGCGGTGGATTCCTCGCCTGCCAGTAGCTTACTGGGCTGGAAGCCGCCGCTCTGCGTGCAGCAGGGCTTGC
This sequence comes from Allobrachymonas sp., assembly GCA_043769055.1. GTDB lineage: Bacteria > Pseudomonadota > Gammaproteobacteria > Burkholderiales > Burkholderiaceae_C > JANMDU01. The sequence goes on along the minus strand of JAYVJQ010000240.1, from coordinate 7,328 downwards.
AATTGACTGCGGATGATTTCTTGCGCGGTCTGCCCAAGCCTTAAAATTGAAGGCTTTGCCGCCAAGCGGCTCACACTGTCTCCCGTCTTTCCGTTTGCACACCATGAGCGATCAAAATAATACCTCCACTCCACCTGCCTGGCCAGCCGTTGATGAAAACTCGCTTCTTGCCGAGCGCCGCGCCAAGCTCGCCGTCATTCGCAGCCAAGGCATTGCCTTCCCCAATGGCTTCAAGCCGCAGCACAAAGCCTTTGACCTGCATGTGCAGTACGACAGCCAAGAGATGCCCGGCAGCGATGGCGCGAGTGTGCCCGTAGTCGTTGCAGGCCGCATGATGCTCAAGCGCGTGATGGGCAAGGCCAGCTTTGCCACGATTCAAGATGGCTCTTCATCGCTCAAAGCAGCTGATATCACGGTTGACAACCCCAGCCGCATCCAGCTCTATGTGAGCAAAGACAATATTGGCGAGCCCGCTTACGAAGCTTTCAAGCATTGGGATTTGGGCGATATCGTGGGCGCCGAAGGCAAGCTGTTCAAAACCAAAACTGGCGAGCTTTCCATCCTCGTGAGCAAGATTGAATTGCTCACCAAGAGCCTGCGCCCCCTGCCCGATAAATTTCACGGCATCGCCGATCAAGAGGTGAAGTATCGCCAGCGTTATGTCGATTTGATCACCGATGAAGTGGCCCGCGAGCGCTTTCGCGCGCGCAGCAAAGGCGTGAGCAGTATTCGCAATTTCATGATCGAGCATGGTTTCTTAGAAGTGGAAACGCCCATGCTGCACCCGATTCCCGGCGGTGCAAATGCCAAGCCTTTCACCACGCACCACAACGCGCTCGATCAAGAAATGTTTTTGCGCATCGCGCCCGAACTGTATTTGAAGCGTCTCGTGGTCGGCGGCTTTGAGCGCGTGTTTGAGATCAACCGCAACTTCCGCAACGAAGGCATCTCCGTGCGCCACAACCCAGAATTCACCATGATGGAGTTCTATGCTGCCTATTGGAATCACCACGATTTGATGGATTTCACCGAAAGCCTCATCCGCGATGTGGCCACGCGCGTCTCGGGCGGCACTACCTTGCCTTACCAGCTGGGCACTACGCTGCACAGCATCGATCTGGCCAAGCCTTTTGCGCGCCTCTCCATCCGCGAAGCGATTGTGAAGCACACCGATGCAGGCGAAGCTGGCGTTGACAGCCGCGAGTGGCTCACCAATGCCTTGCGCAAACTCGGCAAAAAAGAAGAGACCGATAAGCTCTCCACCCGCAGCATCGCCAGCCTGCAAGTGATGTATTTTGAAGAAGTGGTCGAAGAAAAGCTCATCGACCCTACCTTCATCTGCAACCACCCCACCGAAATCTCGCCCCTCGCGCGAGCCAGCGACACCGACCCCACGATCACCGAGCGCTTTGAGCTCTACATCACAGGCCGCGAGTTTGGCAACGGTTTCTCAGAGCTGAACGATGCCCAGGAGCAAGCCGCCCGCTTCCAAGCGCAGGTCAGCGCCAAAGATGCCGGCGACGATGAAGCCATGTATTACGACCAAGATTTCGTGCGCGCCTTGGAATACGGCATGCCCCCCACCGGCGGCTGCGGCATCGGTATCGACCGACTCATGATGCTGCTGACTAACAGCCCCAGCATCCGCGATGTGATCTTGTTCCCCGCATTGCGCCGCGAGACTTGATTGCCACCCGAGCAAGTACTACAGCATGATTTCAGGGCATTTACAGTAGTTACCCGTCATAGAATATAGATAGTTTGCTATCTTTTTAATAGTTAATGCGATGCCATCATATCCGCACAGCACTCTCGATACCAGGCATTTGGCCCAGTGCTGAGAGCAATTTATTCAGTGCGCTGGTATTCATCACCTCCAGCGTCAAGGTGATCCACAGCGATACGCCACCGCCACGGCGCATCACTTGCTGCTGAAGGTTTCGCACAGGAATCTTATCTTTAGCAAATAACTCGGTAATATCTCGCAGCAAGCCAGCACGCTCTGAGCAGATCAGGCGAATATCCACGCCATAATGCGCGCCAGATTTGGCAGCCCCCCAGGCCACCTCCACAAGTCGCTCACCCTCTTTTTCCATTAGTTTGCGCAGCGTGGAGCAGCCCGCGCGGTGAATGCTGACGCCTTTTCCGCGCGTTACGTAGCCGACGATGCGGTCCGGCGGCGCGGGTTTGCAGCATTTGGCCAATTGCGTGAGCAGGCTGTCCACGCCCACCACGAGCACATTGCCAACAGCAGTCGATTGATCAACCGCGCGGCTTTTTTTGAGCAGCAACTGCGCCTCGTCAGCGGCAACTTCGGGCGCAGCAGGCCGCAGATACTGCTCAATCGTGCGCAGCGAGAATTCATCCTTGCCCACCACTTCAAACAGTGCTTCTGCCGTTTTGAAACCCAGCTGCGTGGCCAGATCATCAAGTTTGAGCGCCGTTTTGCCTTCGCGCTGCAAGAGTTTATCGACTGCTTCACGACCTCTGGCAATCGTCTCCTCCAGTTGCAAAGCGTTAAACCAAGCGCGCACCTTGGCTTTGGCGCGCGGGCTGCTCAGGTAGTGCAGCTCGGGGTTGAGCCAATCGCGCGAAGGCCCCCCTTCTTTGGCGGCGGTGATCTCCACCGTTTGGCCGTTGGCCAGCGGCGTGTTCAAAGTCACCATCTGGCCATTGACCCGCGCGCCCCGGCAGCGATGGCCTAAATTGGTGTGCAAGGCATAGGCAAAATCCACCGGCGTTGCGCCACGCGGCAAATCCACAATCGCCGCATCGGGCGTGAGCACATAGATGCGGTCATCCAGCACATCGGTGAGCTTGGTATCGCCTGAAATATCTTGCTGCCAGGCCAAGAGCTGGCGCAGCACAGCGATCTTCGCATCGTAGGGGCTGGCCGCCGATACGCCGGTATAGCCTTTGATGCCAGCCTCTTTGTAAGCCCAGTGTGCAGCCACGCCAGTTTCGGCATGCAGGTGCATCGCCTCGGTGCGGATTTGAATTTCCAGCGGGCGGCCAGCCACACCGTCCACACTATCGCGCACCACGGTATGCAAGCTCTGGTAGCCATTGGATTTCGGACGGGCGATGTAATCGTCAAACTCGCCAGCTATCGGCACATACAGCTCATGCACGCGCGAGAGCGCCGCATAGCAGCCGGCGGTGTCAAGCACGATCACGCGCAACGCCCGCACATCCAGCACCTGATCAAACGAGAGGTTTTTGCCGCGCATCTTTTTGACAATGCTGTAGATGTGCTTAGGACGGCCTTGCACTTGCGCGATAACGCCCTGATCAAGCAAATCTTGCTGCAAACCCTCGCGCAGTTGCTGCATGCCCAGCTCACGCTCAGTGCGTTTGTCTTGCAATTGCTTAGCAATGGTTTTGTACGTTTCTGGCTCTAAAAAACGAAACGCTAAATCCTCCATCTCCCATTTGATCTGCCAAATCCCCAAGCGGTTGGCCAATGGCGCAAACACGTGCAAAGCCTCTGTCGATACTGCACAAGGCGCTACAGATTTAATAGCAGCATAGTGCCGAAGCGTTTGCAAGCGGGAGGCCAAGCGCAGCATCACCACACGCAAATCCCGCGAAAAAGCCAGCAGCATTTTGCGGATATTTTCCGTTTGGTTAGCCGCGCCGGGGCTGACTTGGGTGGACAGAGAAGCCGCGCGAGCCTGCCGCTGCACACGCACCAAGTGCGTGGTCTCCAGTGCGAGCGTGGCGTAACTCGCCCCAAATGCCTTGGTAATCACTTCTTCAGGCTTATTCAGATGTTCGCAGGCATACACCAAATAGCTCGCAGCCTGCATGGCTTCAGAGCCACCAATGCCCTGCAAAATGACGGCCACGGCATCGGCATGCGCCAAAATATTTTCACCCGTATCGAGGGTTTCGCTGGCAATCAAAGGCTCGGCAAATGCACGGGCACGCGTGAGCGCCCTGCCCCGCTGGGCATCCAAGGCTAAGTCATCGGCAGCAAATGAGTCGCCCGCCACCGATACTGCAGCAACGGCGGCCACAGACTCTAAGAGGCCAGCGCCTTGCGAATGCTTCATGCCTCAAACAGAAAATCTTCCACAGCCTGCGTTTGCTCGGGCTGCACCAGCGTAGGCGCATGGCCCACGCCCTCAAACTCCACGAGCTTTGCCTTTGGGCCACGGCTTTGCATCTGCTGCGCCGTCTCAGCGCTGATCAAATCTGATGCTTTGCCACGAATCAGCAGCGTTTGTGCTTGAACAGCGTCATACAGCTGCCAAAGCAAGGCCTCGCCCTGAGCCGCTGCCTCGGGCGTGGTGGCGCGCACAGGCACAGCAATGGCTGGGTCGTAATGCAACTTGAATTGGTTGCCATCAGCGCGAATCAGGGGCAAGCTCAAGGCGCGCCATTGCTCGGGCGTGTGAGGCCCAAAGCCTGTTGATACCTTCCACATTGCATCGATGGCCTCTTGCTCGCTGGCATAGCGCTGGTCTGCACCCAAAAAATCTTTGATGCGCTGCAGGGCTGCCCATTGCACCACTGGGCCAATGTCATTGAGAATGAGTTTGCGTGGCGCGAGCATTTTCAGTTGCGGCGTGAGCACGGTTTGCGCAGCCACGGCAATGCCAATCAAGCCTCCCATGCTCGTGCCCACCCAATCGATGGTTTGCGCGCCTTGCCCACGCAAGGTAAACAGCAGGGTCACCAAATCAGCGGCGTATTGCGGGATTTGATAGAGCGTCGGGTCTGGCAGCCAATCGCTCATGCCCCGCCCCGCCACATCCACTGCCACTACACGGCAGCGCTGGCCATCGGGGCCCATCAGACGCTTGGCCAACACATCAAAATCACGCCCTTGGCGCGAGAGCCCATGCACGCAGACCACCACATGCGCATGGTGCGGCTTGCCCCAGCTCCAATAGGCCATGCGGTGCGTGCCCGGTTGCGTGCCGGCGTGGTCGCAATCCAGAAAATTCAATTCAGGTGTCGTCATGCCAGCATACTAACGGAGAATTTTTCTCCGCGTGCGCGCTTGATGTGATTTTTGCTGGGCTATTGACAGGTTTTTCCATCCACGACAATCTCTGGCTTCTTGCGCTTATCTGCATCTGCGTCAGGATCGGGATTGGCTGAATCCAACGATTTTTCTATTTGCCCTAGCTGTGAGCTGAGTAACAGGTTTTGAGTCTGCTGCGCTTCATTGTTGACCGGCGCAGGTGCAGGTGCGGGCACGCGATCTGGAGCAAACAAGCCCACCGAGGTGATTCCATCGCTCAGCGGGGAGAGGCTGAGGTTCACACAGCCATTGCAATTGCTTGGCACAGAAATACTGCCTAAGCGAGAAATCACCACGGCATCAGCATCTGTGCCCGAGCCGGCAAGCATATTCAGGCTGTTGGCGCTGAGCGCGATGTTTCCGTCGGAGAGGACAAGCGCATACGCACCTGCGCCTGTACCGCCTTGCAAATTAATCTGGCCTGCCGTCACATTCAATGGCGCGCCAGCGGCTGGATCGAGCTTGGCATAAGCGTTCAGCGCCGTACCGCCATAGACATTGAGTGTTCCTCCAACCAATACATTCACGGCACCCAAGGCCAATACGCTGGCATTCGCACCTGCCTGCGTGCCGCCTTGAATCACAAAATTGCCTGCCGTCGTGATTTGCACTGTGCCACTCGAATTGACCACAGCGGATGCACCAGCCGCATTGCCCCCCATCAGGGAAACATTCGCCCCCTCGAGTACGATTGAATTGCTGGCCTGCACGAGCACTGGAGTCGCCGTATTGCCGATAGCTAAATCGCTCGCGCTACTCAACTCGGCACGCGAAGCGCTCACATTGCCCACCACATCAATATCAAAAGAAGAGCGATACCGTGCTGTGCCGCTGGCCTGCATATCAAACAAGCTGCTGGCCTGCGCATTTTCAGCGTAAGCATCGCCCGCAGTTGCATTGAAGCGTACAACAGGCGAGTCGATTCGCAATGGATTTGCTGCGCTACCCAAAGCACCACCCGTGAGACTGACTCTACTGGCCTGCACCACGCCACTGGCACGCGAGACTGCACCGGTTGCAATCAAGCTGATGCCCGTTGCGCCACTGGCTTGTAAACTGCCCAATTGCAAACTTGCGCCCACATCATGCAGCGCTAAATCCGTGCCTGCTGAAGCACTGACCGAACCCAGCTTGTTATTACCAAGTAGGCTAATACCCCCCGTAGTTATTGCATTAAATGCTCCTGAATCAATAGCACCACCTAAGCTTTGACTGATACCAGGCGCCGTGATACTCACACTGCCTGTGGCGGTAATCGTGGGATCAACAATGACCGAACTGACCAGCGTGACATTCTTGCCCGAAGCCAAGAAATCGCCCACTGAGTTGCCTGATTGGGTGAGCACAATGTTTTGACCCGGCGCTTGCACCGATACATCGCCAGCAATTTGCAGCGCACCCCCCATCTGCGTGACTGCGCCATTGGCAGTGATGTCCAAATTAGCCGCTTGAATAGCAGGCAACGGCAATGCCCCGCCATGCCTGAGCACTACAGCGCCGGTAGCAGCGATCGAAGACAAGGCTGCAACACCAGTGTTCGCGTTGCGATAACTGACGGTTGAGTAATCGCCACCAAAAGCAGTGAAGCTGCTCGCACCAGAAACATTCACATCCATATTGACCGAGCTGCTAGGGGCCAGCGCCGTCAGATTCAGAGCAGGTGTGGCGAAGCCACCCGCACGGGTAGACAGCGCCCCATTAAAGTTGATGGCGGCATTCACAGCAACCGAGCCGCCCACACTTAAGCCATTTGTATCTGCCAACTGCAAGGTGCTGGCGTTGATCTGCAAGCTGCCAATGTCGTTGGCTGTTTGAAGCCAATTCACTACCTGCCCTGCGGCGTTAACCGTTGCCAAGCCCGCAACTTCAATCGGCGCAGACTGGGTGACAGGGCCAAGCGCAGTGAGATTGAGCGTGTTGACGGTGCTAGCGCCAAAATTAATACCGCCAAGGCGATTGCTATTGATGGTTGCCGTGCCACCCGCACCAATGGCATCGAGCAACACGTTACCAGAATAGCTGCTGGCAATGGGCAGCAAGATATCGCCATTTGAGGAGCTTAAATCCGTGATCCCAGAGATATTCAGCGATGCGCCTTGCGTGATGTTGCCACTGGCCACCACAGTGAGCGGGCCACTGACACTGAGGCTTGATGTGCTTGAGCCGAGTTGAATTGCTCCGCCACCCAGTTGCACGTTATTGGCTGTGCCGCTGAAGGTCAGTGGCGTTGCAGCACTTGAAGTGAGCTGAATCTGATTGGCTGACACGACATGCACACCTTGCGCAATGCTGTTGC
>JAYVJQ010000239.1:0-3841 GCA_043769055.1 Allobrachymonas sp. | reverse complement strand
GTTCTAGATGCAAATCAAAAGTCAGAGTTTTTTAATTTAGCACAGCAATGGTGGGCATGGCACAAACCTAGCAGCAAAAGACAAAGTTATATAGCACCTGCAGTGAAGGTGCAACCGGTTGAAAAGATAGTGTTGAGTCCATTGCAAATACAAGCTTTCAACCAAATGGATTTAGATGACTTTGTTCAAAATACCAAAGCAGAGATGGTTCGCAATAAAAAAGATCGTCAGCACACAAAAAATCTCAGTGATGCAGATGTAGAACGGCATGTCAGCGAACATATCAATAAAGCCATGACTTTTGGTTTTGAATCTGAAGAAACCGTTGTCGAATATCTACTGCATATCGCGACCGACTTGGGTTGGGAGTTCGAAGAGAAAAATCAGAGTGGTGTTGTATCCATACTCCACGAGGAAAGCCTTACTGAAGACGAAAAAATGGCGCTTTTGAAAGATATAAGCGCCACCGCGACAATTTAGAAAGCAAGTTCACCATGTCCGTCGAAAAAAAGAAAATTGGCCAATGTACTGTTGGCTGCTCAGAAGAGGTGTTTAATCTGCTGGTTTTAATTTCCGGTACGACCGACCCAATCAATACCTTTACCGATCCTAAAAGCCGTGCAATTAGCTATGCCGATCCTGCTACCTATTGGAATAAGAATTTTTACGCAAGCATTCAAGAGCTAGTTCACTCCACCCGAAATGCATCCCTCTTTGACTTGCACGCTTGGTCGGGCGATAACCGTCAAGGCAATCGCGAAGTGGCGGGCACCTATCTTGTCAATCGGCTTTGTGGCGCCAATAAGGAAAAAGCCTTTTACGGGCCAAGTTACAAGAAAAAGAAAATTCATATCCATTTGGTAGGTCACTCACACGGTGGGAACGTCATCAACGAAATGACCAAGCAAATGTCCAAGCTGGGCAGCAAATGGCCCGCAACATGGAAGGTCAAGAGTTTTACCTACTTGTCCACGCCTTTTTTCCAAAAACTCCACCAAGTGAAGATAGGTGCGTTTGTGCATCCGCAGGCCGAAGTGCTCAACGTATTCAACGACTATGACTATACACAGCGCATGCTGGCAGACTTTTCGTTATTCACGCTGAATGACGCTGTGCAGATTAACCAAATCACAGAAACCGTGAAAAGTAGCCTGACGGAGCTTATGGCATCGTTTAATGCCGTGCCGTGGGACTTAACCACTGATGCTTGGCTCAACAAAGAAGAGGGAAAGCGGCTTTATACGGCCACAAGAGATTTTCTTGGAAGAATACAGCCTGCACGAGGGCTTAAGAGCGTTATTCAATGTTTACAGAGCATTGAGGCCATTGCAGTCGGTTTGAATAAGCCCGTTGAATACAAAGTGCTAAAAGTAATTGCGGACAAGCTCACGGGCTCGTTCAAATTGCTTAGCGATGGTAATTTGACTAACTTAAAAGGTGTAATAGCAGCGCTAACGACGAACATCAACGAGTCGGTAAGGTTGCTAGATGATGGAATTACAAAGAATAGTTACTCGCGAGCAGGTTTTGCTTCAGCATTTTTAGCTGGGGGCTTGCCCTTATCCAACAGTCTCGCGGCATTCTTGAACGTGCCTGCAGGAGCGCTTAACGTAGCGGGCTCGGGCGTGCTGTGGCAAACCTTAGTGAGTGTGCTGAGCGATGCTGTTGAGGTGTTTGACGACACGACAACCAAACCAGATGCGCAGTTCAATGGCAGCCGCCCCATTAAGTCATTGAACGTCACCACGCGAGATAAATACCACAATAGCGCGCAAAAGGCCAATGCTCTCAAGCTCATGGCCAAGATTGAGGCCATAGAAAAGCGGGCAACTGCCAAGCCAGAAGCCGACCTGTTGTTCGACCTGTTGCTCATCTTATTGGTGCACAACCCCCAGGTGCGCGATATGGCACAGAGCTTTCTAACCTGGGCTGGGTATCTTGATAATTTTGAATACGTTGCTACTGGTGACGTGGATGCCGCAGCCAAAGCAGTACGCGCAACTATGACCAACTTGGCGAATGCTTTGTTTAGCCGCTTTGTGGGCGAGATTGAAGACGCGAGCGATACAAAGCCATCAAAAGACGACGGCAGACGGGGCAGTCTGCCCTATTTGCTCAAGGTGTCACACTCCACCAGCCGTGAGGTACTGCACCCTGAAGTCAAAGCGTTCTTGCAACGCATGATGGATTGAGTCACTATGCAGATAAAACCACTTCCCCCACTTCTAGCACGAGCAAACTGGCTCCCTCTGCGATTCATGGGCCTTGTGCTAGCCCTGACGGTTTGTGCCAGCACGTGGGCTGCGTCGCCAAAATCCGTCAAAGCACCCGGTGACAACGCCAGCAGCCGCCACGCTGACCATGAGGCTAGACGCGCCAAATTTCAACAGCTGTGTGCCAACCCCAACCCCTCTCAGCGCGAGACGCTGGAGATTTGGGCTAAATTGGAAGGTAAAAAATTCGGGGTAGACTTTTGCGGTAACGTGGAATACAAATATTTCGGCACCAAGGAGAAGCCAAAAACTTGGTATGAAATTGCTTTTAATGACAAAGATAACGTTCGGGACTACAGCCCGATACAGTATTTTGGCGGCATCAAGAATGCAGGCATAGGCGGCCAGGTCACCGACTTATCTGCTATCGCAAATTTCACAGAGCTTGAGAGGCTTTCTGTTTCTAATAGCAAACAGCTAGTCGATATCAGCGTAGTCGCCAACTTCAAAAATCTCAAAGCATTGAGTTTGCGCGATACGCAAGTTGTCAGCCTGGCACCAATGGCAGACCTGAGCAAGCTGGAGACCTTGGAGTTGCGAGTTGAGCCTCAAACAGGCATGCCTGGGCGCAAGGGGTTTGAGGCTTTGCGGCGTTTGAAAAGCCTGAAGGATCTCAGCATGGATGTGGCAGAACCCTTGGGCGATCAACTCAAGGACCTGCAAAATTTGCAAAGTCTGGTGATATACGGCCCCGTCAACGATGTGTGCAGCCTAGGGGGCCTAAAACAACTTACCAGCCTATATTTGGTTAAAAGTGGTGCCCGAGACATTGCGTGCTTAAAGGATTTGAAAAACCTAGCAGTTATAAATTTGCGAGGAAATTCCATCAAAAGCATTGCGGAGCTTGCCCCACTCCCTATGTTAAGGAATCTTCATATTGAAGACACCTTAATCGAGGACCTCTCAGCCTTATCAGGCAACCCCAATATGTACCTTCTGGACACCGATGGCGCTCCCCTGCGTTGGTGCTCTCCCAAAACAGCAGAGCAAATCAAAAAAGGCGTCTCCTGCTTAAATGCGGACGGCACTGAAAAACCTTGGTGGAAGCGGGCGCTGAAACAGTAAGGTGTAGTGTCCATTCCCAAAACCCTACATCTCCATTAACCGTTCATGGGAACACCATGCACACCATCAGCCTTCGCAAACGTTGAACGATTAAGCAAATCACCCCGAAACTGCTACAAAACGTTAAGCAGCACACTTTTACCCATGAAATATGCCGATAGTCCAAGTATCTACTGCTCAGGCAGCTATGGATTTGATAGTGTTCTGCGGTAGTGATTTACGATCAGTTTGCTGCGCAAAGCAGTTCAGTCAGCGGCGACTGCGCCGAGCATTACGCAAGCAAGCGCGAGTTATGGGTAATGCTGCGCCCGCACTTGCAGTGGCGCGCAGCATGTGCCGCTACGCGGCCCGCACCAGCGTGCGCAGCCTGCGCACAGGCCAACGCATCCACATCACCGGCTCCACGGTAGCCTCGCTGGGTACACCCGACCACGCTGGCCTGAACGTGCTGGCCACCAGCCACTACGGCATTAACAACCTGCCCAAGCAAGCCCAGGACTCGA
>JAYVJQ010000238.1:0-8708 GCA_043769055.1 Allobrachymonas sp. | reverse complement strand
CTGCCCACACCCATGCCAACGGCTGCCGCGCCGGCTAGGGCTGAGCTGCCGTAGCGCATGTACTCTTGATAGACCACGGGTTGCTGGCGCAGCGCGGCGCTGCGGCGCACGACGCGGGTGTTGATTGGGCCCATGAAGAAGAGGCCGAGCCAGCCTTTGAAGTCTTTATCGCGGTGGCTACCTATGGGGTCGCGGTGCTCGCTTTCGTCTTGCGGGCGCGTGCCTTCTGGGTTGAGCAAGAATAGGTCTTGCACTGCGCCGAGTTGCCCGGTTTCCATCATGTTGAGCATGGAGGCGAGCGTGCCGCCATTGAGCCCGCCGCCGCTTAAGGTAAATGCAGATTTGATCTGCACGCAAGGCTCGCCATGGCGCGCGAGCATTTCGCGCTGCACGAGATATGCGCCTAAATCGCTGGGCACAGAGTCGAAGCCGCAACTGGGCACGATGCGGGTGCCGTCTTTCTCTGCTTGTGCATGGTGCTTGGAGATCATTTGAGCGATCCAAGGCGTTTCGCCTGTGATGTCGCAGTAATGCGTTTTGGCTTGCACGCAGGCGGCCACGAGTTTGCTGCCATAAAGCGCATAAGGCCCCGCGCAGCTCAGCACCACGCGGGCTTGCACGGCGAGGCGAGCCAGCGCTGCGTCATCGCCTGCATCGGCCACGATGATCGGCACATCAGGCGCACCCGCAGCCTCGCGGCTCGCTTGGAGCTTGGCTTCGGAGCGGCCTGCAATCGCCCAGCGCAGCTTGGTGGGTTGGCTGGCCAAATAAGCAATCGCCTGCTGGCCAACGAAGCCAGTGGCTCCATAGAGAATCAAATCATAGGGTTTGGGCATGGCGGTTTCGCTGCTTTCGTGAATGAGGAACAATAATTCGCTCAACTTTACAGTAGCGACAGACAAAAACCTGTCGCACCGCCTACACTGCCCTGCATGGATGGCGTGCCACGGTTTTTAATCTTTCTGCCGGTGATTGTGCTCACTGCTTCGTTGATCGAGGCGGCAGTGATGCAATGGCGCGCGCCGGGCAGCTACGATTGGCGGGCGTTTGGTGTGTCGCTGCTCGATTTGGTGGTGCGCAACTTGCAGCGCATTTTGATTCCCGGTGTGCTGCTGAGCCCGGTGGCCGATTGGGTCTGGGCCAATCGGCTCATGACAGTGCCACTCACGGGCCTGTGGGCTTTTGCGGTGCTCTTTATTGGTCAAGAATTTTGCTACTACTGGTATCACCGCGCCAGCCACCGCGTGCGGTTGATGTGGTGCACGCATGCGGTGCATCATTCACCCAATCAGCTCACGCTGGCTGCGGCTTATCGGCTGGGGTGGACAGCGTTTTTCTCAGGCGCGATTTACTTTTTTCTGCCGCTGATCGTGCTTGGCTTTTCGCCGCGTGTGGTGCTGGCCTGTTTGGGCATTAATTTGCTCTACCAATTTTGGCTGCACGCGACGTGGATTCCTAAGCTCGGGCCTTTGGAGCATGTGCTCAACACGCCCAGCGCCCACCGCGTACATCATGCCGCCAATTTGAATTACTTGGATGCGAATTATGGTGGTGTATTGATCATTTTTGATCGCTTGTTTGGCACCTACCGTGCTGAGAAAAGCGAGGAGCCTTGCCGCTATGGTTGGGTCAAACCCATCACCAGCCACAACCCTTTGAAGGTGGAGCTGCACCAATGGGTGGAGTTGTTCAAAGACTTGGGGCGCGCCAAATCATTGCGCGAAGTGCTAGGCCTGCTGTTCAAACCACCCGGCTGGCGCGCGCAAGGCCCGGGTGAGACGACGGAAGAAATGCGGGCACGTTTGGCTTAATCACCTCATTGCGCCTTGTATTTGCGCAGTTGGCTACCATGCGGGCATGGATTCACTCTCTCAACTCGTTTTAGGCGCTGCGGTTGGTATCGCATTGATGGGCCGCCGCACGGCGGTGTGGAAAGCCGCGCTGTGGGGCGGCATCGCAGGCACTTTGCCTGACTTGGATGTGCTCTACGACTATGGCGATGCGGTGCGCAACATGACCTATCACCGCTCGGCCACGCACAGCTTAATCTTACTCACGCTTTTTGCGCCATTTCTTGCGGCGCTGGTAGCTTGGCTGCACAAAGAGCGCGCGCTATACAAGCATTGGCTGTTGGCTATGTGGCTGGCGCTGATCACGCATCCGCTGCTGGATACATTCACGATTTATGGCACGCAGTTGCTCTATCCGCTATCCGAGCATCCGTATGCCATCGGCAGCATGTTCATCATTGATCCGATCTACACGCTGCCCTTGCTGGTCGGCGTGATCGTGGCATTGGCGCGTAAGCAGTTTGCGGGGCTGCACTTCAATGGAATAACTTTGGGATTTTCGTGTGTGTACCTCGCGTGGAGCGTGGCTGCGCAGGCGCATGTGGAGCGCATCGTGCGCGCGCAGCTTGGCGAGTACGCAATATTTTTCGTCACGCCCACCCCGCTGAATACTGTGGCATGGCGCGTCGTGAGCAAGAATGATCAGAGTTATTCCGAAGGTTTTTACTCCTTGCTCGACAAAGATCAAGTGATCGAATTCGACAAGTTTCCCCATCAGCCGCAGCTCCTCACGGAGTTGAAAGACAACTGGGCCGTCCAGCGCATGGCATGGTTCACCCACGGTTTTTACGGTCTGCGCGAAGTCAAAGGCCAATTGCTGCTCGCCGATCTGCGCATGGGGCAAGAGCCTCATTACGTGTTTCAGTTTGCATTGGCGCAGCGTGACGGGGCGGGTTGGAAAGAAATCGCGCCCCTTGCGCAAGGCAGCCGTGGCGATGCGGCCAAAGCGCTGCCGTGGTTGTGGAATCGTATCAAGGGCATCGAAGCACCACCGCCGCGCTAATAACAGCTGGCTCGCTGGTAATATTCGCACATGCAACCCTTCCACCTCGCCTTCCCCGTTACCGATCTTAATCAAGCCCGCAAGTTCTACGGTGATTTGCTCGGCTGCCCCGAGGGGCGCAGCAGCTCAGAATGGGTGGATTTCAACTTCCACGGCCACCAAATCGTCGCGCATCTGTGCCCCACGATGAATACCGACACCGCCAAAAGCGAAGTCGATGGCCACGGCGTGCCGGTGCGGCATTTCGGCTTGGTGATGAATTTGCCCGAGTGGGAAACGCTGGCTGCCAAGCTCAAAGCCATCGGCACCAAATTCATCATCGAACCCTATATTCGCTTTAAAGGCGAGCCCGGCGAGCAGGCCACGATGTTTTTCCTTGACCCGTTTGGCAATGCGATTGAGTTCAAAGCGTTTAAGCGCATGGAATCGCTGTTTGCGAAGTGATTTTTGAAGCATTTTGAGCATGTAGCCGTTATGAAATCTGCGCGGAGTGCTATCAAAATAATACTGTTTGCCAGAAGGTTGATAGCATCTAAAATGAAGTGATCATGCAAAATTTTGTTCATCAACCTCCGTCAGATGCACGCCAAGTAGAGGCTGCTTGGCTTAAGCTTTGTGTGTCTGCGGCGCACTGTGCTGAAGCGGGCCAGCAGATGGTTGCGTAAGATGAGAGGCAAGCGAATGTCTTGCGTGTAGCAGGGCTGGTTCTTAAATCGCGTTTTCCAGTAGAGGCCAAACGAATGCTGGCAGCTGGAAATGTTTATCTGTCCGCTCACCCTCAGAGCCAACTCCACACTAACGATGTCATTCGCCAAGGCTGGGTGACTAACTTGCATCGCCTGCGCGATATGCTCAGCCGCTCTCTTGGGGCGTCAAGCACTGATCGCAAGGTCTGAGCAGCATGGTTTCTCATCCGCCATTACTGCTCCACACCCCCATTGCACTCGCGCTGAAGAGTTTTTTTTACGCGGCTTGAAGAGCGACTACAACTCCAGCTTTGCTCTCATGCATGAAGACTACACGAAAGATGCCGTGCCCATAGAGTTTGGCCTCAAGTGGCTGCTACTCTATGTCTTGTCTCCCGTCGATCTGGCCGTGAGCAAAATTGCACGTTGGGCTGACTGAAGTGACGATATTGCAGCTTTGGCTCGCCATGGCCTTATCACAGCCGATTTGCTGGAGCAGCGCGCCAACGATGCCATCGATCTGGCAGGCTATGTGGGCAATATCAGCATGTTCAGATGCAACGTGCGTGATGCCGTGGCTCTGGTCAAGCAGGTGCAAACCAACGCTTGAAATTGGCTTCAAAGTGGTTGCGAGCATGGAATCGTTGTTTGCGAAGTGATGCCTTTTACCCGCATTGGTGCTAATATTTCGCCATGAACATAGCTATTCAATCTCAAGCGCTGGCACTGCCCAACGCAGACCGCGCAAGCCTTGCTCTCAAACTCCTAGAAAGTTTGGACGACCAGCCTTGCGACGCAATGGAGGCCATCTGGCTACAGACCGCCCAGCAGCGCGCCTCGCAGATTGATACGGGAGTGGTTCAGCTCGTGCCTTACGACCAAGTGCGCTTGCAGGCTCAGGCGCTGTGCAAATAAAGCCTCTTTATCACCCTGAAGCCTTGGCTGAGTATTTGGCGCAAATTCGTTACTATGAATCTGTCGCCCAAGGCTTAGGCGCTCGCTTTGAAGCCGATCAGCATCAAGCGATTGAAAGAATTTGCCAGTTTCCAGAGCGCTTCCCTCTCATTACTGCCCCAAATATTCGCAGAATCAGCCTACAGGTGTTTCCATTCCATGTGATTTACCGGCTACAAGCAGATCAAGCGCAGATTTTGGCAGTCAGCGCCCAAAGGCGGCAACCCGGATACTGGCTTGGTCGGGTATTCAGTCACTAAGATCAAATCGAGCGAGATCGTGCCTTCTTTGCGCATACTTATTGTCCTAACGCTCGCGTTCCTGCACATGAACAGCGCAGCGATGCCTGCGCCACAGCCCTTGCTTTTTCAAGCTGAATCCGCCCCCACCCGGCAAGAAATCTGCGCAGAGTGCTATGAATTCGAGAGTGAAGACATCTGCAGCCGCGCACTGCAAGTGAAGAGCATTGCAGGCAATCTCCAGTGGGCAGCCCACTACAACGCCTTTGGCCGTGCCAGCATCGTCACCCCCGCCCCCACAGCCAACGCCCCAACCATCAACCTAGCGCTCAGACTCCCCGGCCAATACGAAGACCCAGAAACAGGCCTGCATTACAACTTTCGCCGCTACTACGACCCCGAGACAGGCCGTTACTGGACGCAAGACCCCATAGGCCTAGAAGGCGGCATCAACCAGTATGGCTATGCGCAAGCAGACCCCATCAACCTGACCGACCCCACCGGAGAGATCGTGCCGCTGGCCGTAGCCGCCGCCACCTGCATGGCCGGCTGCATGGCCAGCACCGCAGCAGAAGACTTGCTCACAGGAGAATGCACCAGCATCGGCACCAATGCAAAAAACTGCGCCATTGGCTGCGCCATGGGTGGCATAGGCATGCTGGCGATGAAGGCGCACAAGGCAGGTAAATGGGCTAAGAAAGCAACAGACTGCGGCAACAGCTTTGCAGCCGACACCTTAGTCCACATCCAACCACAAGAAGAAAACGAGCAAGCCGCCCAAGCAGGCAACACCCAACTCAAACGCATCCAAGACCTGCAACCCGGCGACAAAGTGCTCGCCTTCGCAGAATGGAAAGACAGCGGTACTGAAAAAGGCCAAGACCAGCGCCTCTCCTACGAGCCCATCACCGACATCTTCACCAGCCACAGAGCGCAAACCCACATCTTCCTGAGCTTAGACAACGGCCAAACCTTGCAAACCACCGCAGGCCACCCCTTCTTAACGAGCGAAGGCTGGCGGGATGCCATCCTGCTCAAGAGGGGCGGCAAGCTGCTGATCAAAGGTGAAGACGAGCCAGCCGCCAAGCTCCTTCTCCCGCAAGCGGGAGAGGACAGGGGTGAGGGCGCAGGAGCAATACTTCATAAGCCAAATCAACCAGTAGCCGGCATCAATACTGCGCAGAGTGCTATTGAAAGCATAGTAAATGTATCGCAGAGCAGCGATGTAAGCCAAGGTAGCCAGCGCTACGCCAGCATCCTAGATATCAGCGTAGAACGCCAAACCGTCCAAGTCTTCAACATCGAAGTAGCCAATGCGCATACTTTCTTTGTGGGCGATGAGGGGGTGTTGGTGCATAACGGCGGTGGTTGCAAAAAATCTTTTGACAGTATGCGTGCAGCATTTCGAGCTGCAAAACGCGATGCAAAAATCCCGACGTCGCAAACGCATACAACACACACCCGTGGCCAAGGCGATAGGACGGGCAGTAACGCGACAGACTTCAAATTTCCAGGTAATAAGGAAGTGCAGAGTCATCCAAACGGTCTTCCATGGCCTTCTACAAACGGATCAAACCAGCCGCACTTTAATAATCACCAACCAGCAGGCGTGCCCGGTGGAACAAAAAATCACTACACGTATTGAATTCAAAATGGTGAAGCATCAACAATTCTCTGCAAAAGACATGGGCGACTACGAACTATACTTTTATTCTTTGGAGCAACTGCCCGATAACGTCGTCGTGGATCGATTTTTTCATCAAACCGATCACGCGAGTTGTTTTGCAGCTTTTTTGGAAAGATCGAACTTGCTTGATCTTGCTGACAAGCCAGTGCTAGTTTTTGAAAGTACTGGTCTTCAACCCGACAACAGCTTAGTTCGCCGTCATCTGGGAAAAGCGAGATCAGTTTTTAGGCAAATTCATGACCCTAGCTTAGAGGTTCTGCAGGCTGTAGGACAGTCAATTGAGAACGAGTATGTTGCGGGAGCGATATTGCGTATGTCAATTCCGTGTCTAAAGTCAAACTCTGAAGCGCTTTTTGGAATAACAAATTCAATTCTGCTATTACCTCACGATATCGACCATGATTACGAGCATGTTTGTCGACAACTGTTGGCGATTTGTATAAATCAGAAAACAGATCGCATCAGAAAAAAAATACCCAAATTTTTAGAATCCGCAGTTAGATTGAAGATGAAAGGTATTGGGTATGGATTTGGAAGTGAAGATTTTGGTGGATATTTTTTTGACACGTTTCAAAGCGGCGATAGCTCCACCGCACACAATTTTCCTATCAGCCATTAAGCTTTATGCCCACGATTTGTCTTAAATGTCGCGCTGTTCGCCCAGCCAATGCTGCTGTGCCGGCTTGGCAATGCCCTGCCTGCGGGGTGGCCTATGCCAAGGCGGGTGGGGATGGGCAAGCTGTGCCTGTGGTGCAGCGCGCGCAGGCTGCGCAGCGGCAGCAAGCCAGCTCTGAGACGGGCGCTGGCCTGCTGGCCGCTATTCCTTGGGGCAAATTGATTGCGGCTTTCTTTATTTGCTATGGCGGCTGGGTGGGCTATCAGCATGCTGTGGGCAAGCGAGCGAGCGGCGGCGATGTGGCGGGACAGGTGAGCCGCGCAGGGCGCTCGGCAGGTTCAGGCGGTAACTATACGGAGCAAGATTTGCGGCAAATCGCTGCGCGCAGCCAAACTAGCGATGTGATCTTCTACACCGCGCCTTGGTGCCCGCATTGCCGCGCGGCGCATGCGTGGCTGGATCAATACGGCTTCAAATACGTGCGCTGCGACATTGAAGCCAGCGCAGATTGCAAAGCGCAGCTTGTGGCGGTGCTGGGGAAAAGATAGGGAGCTGAGTAAGAGCATGGAATCGTTGTTTGCGAAGTGATTTTTTAAGTATTTTGAGCACTTAGCCGGCACAGAATATGCGCGGAGTGCTATTGAATTGAGAGTAAAAACATGACATTGGCGATTGACTTTGACGACATCACACAGGCGGCTGCACGCATTGCGGGCGTCGCCAATCGCACGCCGGTGCTGACTTCACGTACTGCGAATGCGCTGGCAGGCGCGGAGCTGTTCTTCAAGTGCGAAAACTATCAGCGCATGGGCGCATTCAAGTTTCGCGGCGCTTATAACGCGCTGGCGCAGTTCAGCCCTGAGCAGAAGAAGCTGGGTGTTTGCGCGTTTAGCTCGGGCAATCATGCGCAGGGGATTGCGTTATCGGCTCAATTGCTGGGGATTCCTGCCGCGATTGTGATGCCGCTGGATTCGCCCGCAGTGAAGCTGGCCGCTACGCGCGGCTATGGGGCTGAGGTGATCACTTATGACCGCTACAAGGAAGATCGTATTGCCATTGGCCAAAAGCTAGCCGATGAGCGCGGCATGACGCTGATTCCCCCCTACGACCACGCGCATGTGATGGCTGGGCAGGGCACGGCTGCTTTGGAGTTGTTGCTAGAGGTGGGGCAGCTTGATACCTTGATCGTGTGCTTGGGCGGCGGCGGCTTGATTTCGGGCTGCGCGGTGGCGGCTAAGCATTTGAACCCGAAGATTCGCGTGGTCGGCGTAGAACCCGAGGCGGGCAATGACGCGCAGCAGAGCAAAGCGGCGGGCAGAATTATCAAGATCGATACGCCCCAAACCATTGCGGATGGCGCGCAGACGCAGTTTGTGGGGCAGCTGACTTTTCCCATCATTCAAGAGCTGGTTGATGAAATCGTCACCGTGAGCGATGCGCAATTGATTGAGGCGATGCGCTTTGCCGCCAGCCGCATGAAGATGGTGATCGAGCCCACGGGCGGCTTGGCGATGGCTGCGGCGATGCAGGGCGTGGTGGATGTGAAGGGTCAGCGCGTGGGCATCATCATCTCGGGCGGCAATGTGGATATTGCGCAGCTGGCCAAATATCTGGCCTGAGTGGTTACTCAAGCACGGCGTTCAATTCAATGCGCGTCGCTTTAGCGCGAATCA
>JAYVJQ010000237.1:0-8348 GCA_043769055.1 Allobrachymonas sp. | reverse complement strand
TACAGCAGGCTCAGGTTGGCGGCAAAGGTTGGCATGATGAATACTATGAAATAAATAGCAAACTATCTATGTTATACGCCGGTAATTAATCGATTTTATTCAATGAATGGCATCAGAGCGGCGCTGCAGCACCAACCACCCAATTGCCAGCGCCGTGAGCACCACAGGCACGGTGGAGCCCCAATTGAGGAGCGCCCAGCCTTGCGTGGTCACGAGCACGCCGGAGGCAAATGAAGAGATAGCCAAGGTGATGAACACGCAGAAATTGAGTGCGCCTTGGGCTTTGTCTTTTTCTTCTGGCGTGTAGGCATCAAGCGCCAGCGTGGTTGCGCCGGTGAAGAGAAAATTCCAACCAACTCCGAGCAAGAAGAGGGCGATTAGGAACTTATGCAGCTCCACACCCGTGAGCGCAATCGCAATGCACAGCGCATTGAGCAGCACGCCAACGGCCATGATTTGCAAGGTGCCAAAGCGCTTGATGAGATGGCCGGTGAAAAAGCCCGGTGCAAACATGCCGATCACATGCCATTCGAGCACCAGCGCCGCATCAGAAAACGGCAGGCCGCATTGCTGCATGGCCAGGGGCGTGGCGGCCATGAGCAGGTTCATCACGCCGTAGCCCAAGGCGCTGCCCAAGGCGGCTACGATGAAGACGGGCTGCTTCATGATCTCGGCTAATGGCCGGCCGCCTGATGATTTGGCAGACTGCTTGACCTCGGGGAATTCAATGAAGGCCATGAGCAGCAGCCCGAGCAAGGCAACGAAGGCCAGCGCCAGATACGCGCCTGCAAATGGCGTGGCCATCAGCGTGCGTGTGTAGGAGGCAATATTCGGCCCGGCCACTGCGCCAATCAAACCACCCGCGAGTACCAAGGAAACGGCTTTTTCTTTGAAGCTCACGCTAGATAATTCCGCAGCGGCGAAGCGATAGAGCTGTGCATTGGCGTTGTAGTAGCCCGCAATCACGGTCGCGCCTACCAGCAGCCAGAAATTCTTTGCCCATGCAGCGTAGAAGCACAGCAGCGCAGAGAGGCAAGCAACCACCAAGCCGAGCATGAATGATCCCTTGCGCCCCAAACGCTTTTGCGACATCGCCACCAGCGGCGCAGCAATCGCCCCGCCCACCACATAGCCCATCACCGGCAGCGTGGCCATCCAGCCAAAGGGCGCAAGCGCTAAGCCTACCAAGCCGTTGATGGCGATGAAAACGACGTTATTGGTGAGGAATAAGCCTTGCGAGAAGGCCAGCAGCCAGAGATTTTTATTCATGGGTTGATTGTGCGTTCAAAAGGCATTTTGACTTTCGCAGCCTGCGATCAATTCAAAGTCCACATAGCCAACGCGGCCAAAGGTGCAGTCTCTGAGCGCAAGGTGCGCGGGCCTAGTGTGATGGGGAAGAAACCTGCGGCAATCGCAGCTGATTCCTCCTGAGGGCTGAGGCCGCCTTCAGGGCCTGCCAAGCAGAGCAGGGGGGCAAAAGGCGGCTGATGGCGTGCCCACTCGGCGACGGGCAAAGGATTGTCTTGCAGCGACAGCAAGGCTTTCATTACTCCTAAATCAATAGCATTCCACGCAGAGGATATGCCGGCTAACAGCCATTTTTGATACAAAATGGGGCTGTGAATGACTGGAATACGGTTGCGCCCACACTGCTCACAAGCGGCAACAGCGGCGGCTTGCCAATGCTGCTGTTTTTTCTCAGCGCGTTCGCCTGAGAGGCGCAGCACGCAGCGTTCCGTCATCAAAGGCTGGATGCTGGCTGCGCCCAGCTCGGTGGCTTTTTCGATCAACCAATCCATACGCTCATTGGCTGGCATGCCAATGGCCAGATGCACAGCGCGGTTGGCTTCGCGCTCAACGTCGTTGTGTTGCCCCACCAAGACTTGCACATTGCTGCGGCCCATCTGCTCCACCGTGGCTGCGAACTCACCGCCTTTCCCGTTGAATAGCGTGAGATCGTCACCCGGCTGCATGCGCAGCACCTGCACATGCCGTGCGGCGGCAGCATCGAGCGCGAGGCTCTGGTCGGTGCTCAGATGATCTGGGGTGTAGATGCGTGGCATACCTACTCAATTGCGACCGATGGCCCAGCCGCTGGCCGCTTGCAGTCCTTCTATCTCATCAATCACTTTCAGCAGGGGGCCCAGCTCGCGGTAGCGGTTGCAGGTGTTGCGAATGTAATGGATGAAGCGCGGCGCATCTTCCAGATACTTGGGCTTGCCGTCACGCAGTGTGAGCCGCGCAAAAATGCCCGCTACTTTGAGATGGCGCTGCAAGCCCATCCATTCGACCGCGCGATAAAACAGGCCAAAATCTTCTGCCCAGCCTTCAAAATCCATCAAGCCCGCTTTGCGCGCTTTCTCCCAGTAGCGCACCGTGACATCCAGCACCATGTCTTCATCCCAAGTGAGGAAAGCATCGCGCATAAGGGAGGCGATGTCGTAGCTGATCGGGCCATAGGTGGCATCTTGAAAATCGAGGATGCCTAAGCGATCCGGCTCAGAGAGCATCAAATTGCGCGGCATGAAATCGCGGTGCACATACACATTGGGAGCGGCCAAACAGCGGCGCACGATCAAATCGAAGGCGGCAAGCATCGTATTTTTTTGCGTATCGTTCAAATCAAATTGGCGATGCTGGGCGATGTACCAATCAGGGAACAGTGCGATCTCGCGGCGCAGCAAGGCTTCGTCGTAGTTGGGCAACACATCGGGCTTAGAGGCCAGCTGCCAAGCAACCAGCGCATCGGTGGCCTGCATGTAGCGGCCAAAATTAGCCTCGGGCTCTTCGCGGTTGATGCCCTCCATCATGGTGCGCGCCCCCAAATCGGTCAGCAGCATGAAGCCTTGGGGTTCGTCCCAGGCCAGCACCTTGGGCGCAAGCAAACCAGCGTCTTGCAGCAAGCCAGAAATTTTCACAAAAGGCTTGCAATCTTCTTTATCCGGCGGCGCATCCATGATGATGCGCTGCTGGCCGCTGGCCGTGTCAATACGCAAATAGCGCCTAAAACTGGCATCAGCGCTGGCAATGCGCAGCGTGGAGATTTGCAATTGCTGCTGGGGGGCAATGCCTGCTAGCCAGGCATCAAAAGCCGCTTGGCGCTCTGGGCTGGCCCAAGAAACTGCGGGGTGAAATGGGGCGGCGGAATAGCTCATGGATAATCTCATTGTATAAACCTATTCACACACTGCCACCGGTGCACTGTGTTGTTGCTTTTTTTGAGATTGATTGTTACTTCGCCCATGCGCTTTGCCCGCTACAGTTCCACGCGCTGCATGATCAGCCTGCCCTTACTGCGCCCTGTGGCTTGGGCCGCACTGGTGGTGTGCGCCAACGGCTGGGCGCAAACCGTGCCTGCACCCGAGGAGCCTAGCCTGCAGCTCAAAGCTTCGCCCCAGTTGCAAGAAAAATTCACCCCTGCACAAAAGAAAGAGCAACCGACCTTCGTGCAGGGCGAGCGCATCACCGGCCGACCCGATTTAGAAACCGTCATCGAAGGCGGCGCCGAGCTGCGCAAGAGCGGCACGGTGCTGCGTGCTGACCGTATTGAGTATTACCAGCCCGATGATCTGGCTAAGGCGCGCGGCAATGTGCGCTTGAACCGCGATGGCAATGTGTACGAAGGCACAGAAGGCCAAGTCAAGGTCGACTCCCAAGAGGGCTATTTTTTAGAGCCCCGCTACCAGTTGATCAAAAACGGTGGTCACGGTCAAGCTTCGCGCATTGATTTTGTCGATAGTGCCCGTTCGGTGCTGCGCAACGCCACCTACACCACTTGCCGGCGCGAGCCAGACGGTGGCGCCAAACCGGATTGGATTCTTCGCGCCTCGCAGGTGCGGCTAGACTCCGACACCGATGTAGGCGAGGCCAGCGATGGCCGCTTGGAGTTCAAAGGCGTGCCGATATTAGGCTCGCCCTACCTCACCTTCCCGATGTCAGACGCGCGCAAAAGCGGCTGGCTGCCGCCCAGCATCAACATTGACAACATCAGTGGCCTAGAAGTCGTTGCGCCGTACTACGTCAACCTCGCCGCCAACCGCGATGCCACGATCTATCCCGGCATCATGAGCCGGCGCGGCGCAAATGTGGGCGCAGAGTTTCGCTATTTAGAGCAGACCTACCGCGGCACGGCGCGCTTGGATTGGATGCCCAACGACAGCTTGCGAAACCGAAGCCGCTGGGGCTTGACCACCTCACACAGCAGTACGATTGACACCGCTTGGGGCGGCCTGAATGCCTCATTGGGCCTTAACCGCGTGAGCGATGATAATTACTGGCGTGATTTTCCGCGCGCCTCGGGCTCACTGACGCAACGCCTCTTACCCACCGATGGCACTTTAAGCTGGGCCAGTGGCCCTTGGTCGCTCTACAGCCGCGCCCTCAAATGGCAAACTTTGCAGCAAAGCACCTCCGTCATCACGCCGCCCTATGACCGATTGCCCCAGCTCAATGCCCGCTACAGCCGTGTCAACCATGGCGGCTTAGATTACAGCGTGGAGCTAGACACCACCCGTTTTCAGTCGGTCAGCAGCCTGACCTTGCAACCCAATGCACTGCGCAGCTACGCATTGGCGCAAATCAGCCGCCCTTTCATCACGCCGGGCAGTTTTTTCACACCCAAACTGCAGTTGCACAGCAGCAGCTACCAATTTGATGCGCCATTGACCACAGGCCCACAAGCTGCAAGCCGCTCAGCCACACGCATCGTGCCCACGTTCAGCGTGGACAGTGGGCTCGTGTTTGAACGCAATGCCGGCTTTTTTGGCCGCAGCTTCACCCAAACTTTGGAGCCGCGTGCTTTCTACAGCTACACACCGTTTCGCAATCAAAGCTCAATTCCGCTCTACGACAGCGGAGCAACTGACTACAACTTTGCCACCGTCTTCAGCGAAAACGCCTTCACCGGGCAAGACCGCATCTCGGACAACAACTTGCTGACACTCGGCATGACTTCGCGCCTGCTTGACCCAGCCAGCGGCGCTGAGATCGTGCGCCTGAGCTATGCCCAGCGTCTGCGCTTGCGTGACCAACAGGTCACTCTACCCGGCGGCACACCCGACACCACTGGCTTCTCCGACATGCTCTTTGGCGGTGCGCTCAACTGGGACAGACAGTGGCAGTTTGACAGCACCGTGCAATACAGCCCGCAAATTCGCCGCTCGCAGCGCACAACATTGGGCGCGCGCTACAGCCCCAGTGACTACCGCACTTTAAGCGCCACCTATCGCTTGAAACGTGGTGTGAGCGAACAAATCGATCTGGGCTGGCAGTGGTCGCTCAATGATTTGTGGGGCGACAAAGGCAAAAACCTCGGCCCAGGTCAGGGTCAGGGGGATGGCCGCTGGTACAGCGTGGGCCGCATGAACTTCAGCCTGCGCGACGGCAAGCTTGTGGACACTCTGGTGGGCTTTGAATACGACGGCGGCTGCTGGCTGGCGCGTCTGGCGCTGGAGCGCCTGCAAACTACCAGCACCAGCGCCAACAAGCGCATCTTGTTTCAAATGGAATTTGTGGGTTTTGCGCGGGTGGGGTCCAACCCGCTCGCAGCTCTGAAAAACAATGTGCCGCGCTACCAGCTGCTGCGTGAGAAAATCGACATCTCGCCCAGCCGCTTTAGCAACTACGACTGACTGTGAATGACTCTGTGATGAATGCCATGCGCCCCTCCTTGTTTCGCAAAACCCTTCGCAGCATGCTGCCTGCTTTGTTTTTTGGCATCTGCGCCACAGCCACGGCCCAATTGCGCACCAGCCCCAACCTGAATCTGCCACGCCCTGCGCAAGATGGCACGCAACGCAGTGCTGATTACATTGCCGCCATCGTCAACTCTGAGCCGATCACGCATTACGAAGTACGCAACCGCCTGCTGCAAGTGGAGCAGCAATTGTCGGCGCGAGGCGGCAGCATGCCGCCGCGTCAAGAGTTGTATGCGCAAGTGCTGGAGCGCTTGATCAGCGAGCGCACGCAAATTCAATTGGCACGAGAAAACGGCATTCGCATTGATGCAGCCACACTGGATGGTGCGGTGCTCAATGTCGCGCGGCAAAATCAAATTTCTATGGAGCAACTACGCCAGCGCTTGCTTGAAGATGGCATTGACTACAACAGCTTTCGCAACGGCTTGGCCGATCAACTGCTGCTCCAACGTGTGCGTGAGCGCGAGGTTGAGCCGCGTGTTCGCATCACCGATACCGATCTCGATCAATTCATGCGCGAGCAACGCGAGAATGCCAATCCCGCCGATGTGGATCTGAACATTGCCCAAATCCTCATCGCCGTGCCTGACAATACAACCGAAGCGCAAATCTTGCCATTGGCCGCCAAAGCCCAACGCGCCTTTGAGCGCGCCCGCGCAGGTGAAGATTTTGCTGCGATTGCCCGCGAGTTGTCTGATGCCGCTGGCGCACGCGACAACGGCGGTCAAATAGGCCTGCGTCCCATTGAGCGTTACCCCACTTTGTTTGTTGAGGCCACACAGAATTTGGCCGTGGGCTCAGTAGCAGCCCCCGTGCGCTCTGGCGCGGGCTTTCATGTGCTCAAACTGATCGAAAAGCGCCAGCAAGGCTTTGACAACCTTAGCGTGCAACAAACCCGCGCGCGGCATATTTTGCTACGCACCAATGCACAATTGAGCGAATCCACCGCACGCGAGCGCTTGAACGATTTGCGCAAACGTATCGCAGGCGGCTTGGATTTCGCAACAGCGGCGCGTGACAATTCGCAAGATGGCTCCGCCCGCGATGGCGGCGATCTGGGCTGGGCGGTGCAAGGCCAATTCGTGCCTGAGTTTGAAGAAGTGATGAATGCGCTTGCGCCCGGCCAAGTTTCTGAGCCTTTGACATCGCGCTTTGGCGTGCATTTGATTCAGGTGCAAGAGCGGCGCGAGCGCAAGATGAATGAGCGCGAGCAGCGCGAAGCTGCGCGGGGCGCACTGCGTGAGCGCAAGCTCGATGAAGCCTTTGTCACTTGGGCGCAAGATGTGCGTGCACGCGCCTTTGTGGAGCTGCGCGAGCCGCCGCAGTAATTGAGCTTGGCCTGCACTTGAAGCATATTCCACGCAAACGCTTTGGTCAGCATTTCCTTGTCGATCAAGCTGTGATTGAGCAGATCGTCAGCACGATAGCGCCAAGCCCCACAGATCATTTGATTGAAATCGGCCCTGGCCTAGGCGCATTGACTCTGCCGCTCTTGGAACGCGCAGGCGCAATCACCGTGATTGAACTCGATCGCGATTTGGCAGCGCATTGGCGCAGCCGTGTGAGTAGCGCACTGTGCATTCAAGTGATTGAATCTGATGTATTAAAAGTGAATATAGCCGGCATACAACCTGTGCATAGTGCTATTGAATCAGGAGCAAATGATTTACCCCTACCTGCACTGCGCATTGCAGGTAATTTGCCCTACAACATCTCAACACCGATACTTTTTCACCTGCTGCCCTTTGCACACCTCGTGCAAGATCAGCACTTCATGCTGCAAAAAGAGGTGGTCGATCGCATGGTGGCCAAACCCAGCACATCGGACTACGGGCGTTTGAGTGTGATGCTGCAATGGCGCTATGCCATGGACAATTTTCTGCATGTGCCGCCCGAAGCTTTTGACCCACCGCCACGCGTGCAAAGCGCTGTGGTGCGCATGATCCCGCATGCGCAACCTGCTCGGCTAGATGCTCAGTTGCTGGAGGATTTAGTCAAAGTCGCCTTCAGCCAACGCCGCAAAATCTTGCGCCATACACTGGGAAACTGGCTAGAGCAAAAGAATTTTTCAGGGGCTTTTGATGTACAACGCCGGGCCGAGGAAGTGCCTGTAGCGGAGTATGTGGCGTTGGCGCAGGCTGTCTCGCCTGACAAGTAAAGGCTGAACTTCCGTATCGCGAAAGGCGCGAAAGTTACGCGAAACACGCGAAAAAATACAAAAACTCTCCACCAGTCAGCTCTTTAATTCAAGCGCCAACACTCCTAAGCTCGTTTGACTTTTTGGTATTTCTTTCGCGTAACTTTTGCGTCTTTCGCGATACGGAGGTTCGGTATTCAGCCAGTCACCCCTCAAGCCCCCTGCCCACGCAACACACGCCGGTATTGAATCGCCTCGGCTATGTGCGTGATCTGCACAGTTTGCGCGCCCGCTAAATCTGCAATCGTGCGGCCCACGCGCATGGCGCGATGAATGCCACGGCCTGACCAGCCTAGTCGTGCGGCGGCTTTGTTGAGGAATTGCCGCGCCGCCTCATCAAGTTGCACCTGCGCTTGCAAACTATCGCCTTCCAAAGCACGATTGAGCACGCCTTGGCGCTGCACGCTACGCTCGCGCGCCGCTTGCACGCGCTGCGAGATTTGCGCGCTGCTTTC
>JAYVJQ010000236.1:0-2777 GCA_043769055.1 Allobrachymonas sp. | reverse complement strand
TTGTCGCACACGCGGTTCAGCATCGCTTGCAATGCAGGAATATCACGCACATCGCATGGCTCGTAATAGGGCGCAATATGACCTGCCTTGATGATTTCTTCAATCAGCGCATCGCCACCACCGGGCTTGGTGCCGTTAAACGCGACCATGCTGCCCTGCGCAGCAAAAGCGCGTACGATTTCTGCGCCGATGCCCGAGCTACCACCGGAGATAAAGACGACTTTATTTTTGAGTGAAGGATAGAGAGTCAACATACTGAGTCATTTCGTCATTGAAGCGGCTAACGCCGCGAGGTCTTACACAGACAAGTCTGCGCGTCATAAGCCGCTGTAAAAATTCACGGGCCTGCCCGCCACATTCACGCGCAGACTGAACACGCAGCCCATCAAAGGCTCGCGCGCTGCTTCTTCTGCGCTGCGGTTGTGACGCGCACTGGTTAAGTAAAGCGTTTGCAGATCGTCACCGCCAAACGCGGGCATGGTGCAGGTGGTCACCGGCGCTTCGATGCTTTGCAACTCTTCGCCCGCAGGTGATATCTGCACCACGCGCTTGCCTTCAAACATGGCCACCCAAAGATTGCCCTGCACATCGACTGCCGCGCCATCGGGTCTGCCGCCGTAGCCGCCGTTGTGGGGCAGGCCGCTTGCCCAGCCTTCAGGCTTGGCTACGAACTGCTTGAAGACGCGTTGATTCGTCATTGCGCCGCCGCTTGCATCGAAATCCCAAGCCCAAATGGTGTGCTGCGGCGTATCAGCCCAGTAGAGAGTTTTTCCATCCGCAGAGAAGGCCAGTGCATTGGCCACAATCGCGTTGCCTTGCTTGAATTGCAAAGCTGTGCCATCCCAGCAAAACAACTTGGCATTCGGCGCAGTGCGCGGCTCAAACATCGTGCCCACCCAGAAGCGGCCTGCGGCATCGCATTTGCCATCGTTGCTGCGCGTAGTAGCAGCATCGTGATCAATCATGGCCAGCGTTTGCAGCTCAGCGCCCCAAGAGAGCGCACGCACGATGCGATCACGCAGCGCGATGATGAAGCCACCTTGGGCTGCAGGTGCAAAGCAACCCGGCTCGCTGGGCATGGCCCACGTCTCGACATCACCCATGAAGGTGTTCAGGCGATGCAGTTTGCAGCCCGCAATATCCGCCCAATACAAAAGCTGCTCTTGCGGATGCCAAAACGGGCTTTCGCCTAAAGTGGAAGGGGTCGTGGTGACGGTTTGCCAAGTTTGCATGGTTTAGAACGATTCAACAGTGATCGACATCGAGACTTGCCACGATTGTCCACTTTGCAAGATGCGCACGCCGCGTGCTTCAGATTCTTTTGGGTTAGCAGCATTCATTGCGTTGTTGGCGTGGCTCACAGGCTCGATGGCGATGAAATCTTTTTCTGCGTTCGTGAAAACGACCAAATGCTCAACATCAGATTCAATCGTGCAGCGACGCTTTGCATCTTGCAACGTGGCTGTGCCGCTCCAGCCAGAAAAGCAGTTGTCCACATCCAGCGTATCGACCGCTTGATGAAGTCCTGCGTGATCGCGCTCACCGGAGGGTAGCTTGTCGCTGGCCATTTCCCACATGCTGCGTGCTTCAAACTGGAGCTGCGCACCGGGTGTTTTCACAAAATACGGATGCCAACCAAGGCCCACCGGCGCTGGATTCGGGGATTGATTGGTGATGGCCAAAGTCATCGACAAGGTGTTTGCGCTGACGCGAAAAGTTTGCGATGCATCAAAAGCAAAAGGCCACGCGCCTTTGCCGTCGTGGGCCAAACTGAGCATGCAAAAATCGTCAGCCTGCTCAAGCACCTCCCAGTTGCGTTGCCATCCAATACCGTGAATCGAATGCGCCTCGCCTTCAAAATTTTTAACCAATGGATGACTTGTTCCGTTCCATTGCAAGCGCGCATGACCGATGCGATTGGAAAATGGAATTAATGGATAGCTGCCTGACAATCTCACATTGCTCAAGCTGCCTTGCGGGCTTGAGCGCAGCACAGCTTGGCCCTGAAAATGCGCAGACTCGATACATGCACCCAGATCGGGACGCACACCAATTAGCCAATGGATCGATTTAATTGCTATTAAATGCATAGCACACTACGCATGTTTTATGCCGGGTAGCATTCGTTTTCTTCATATAATTGCAGGTATCACGTCGCTGAGCAGCACGGGCAGGCCAGTCTCAATGCTGCGGTGAGCGGCCATGCCGGTAGCCACTGAGCGCAGCCCTTCTTCCAGCGAAATCTCAGGCGGCAAACCTTCGCGCACGGCTTGCGCAAATTTTTGATGTTCAATCCAACTCGCGCCAAAGTGCTGACCGCCATAGCGAATATTGGTATCCCACACCCGCCGCGTGGCCACACCGCGACCCGTGCCAGAAGCTTGACCCCACACTTCACGCTTACCCCAATCGGCGCGCTTGCCTACGCGCAGGGTGAGCGAAGGGATCAGCGATTCAATTTTGCCCTCTGAGCCCACCACGCTGATCACCTCGTTATCCACACTGTTTTCGGCAAACATGCACAGATCAAGAGAAGCGCGCGCACCGCTTGGGTACTCCACGATCACGAAGGCGCTGTCCAGAATATCGGGGGTTTTGCCTTCATATTTTTCATTCAAGTGGTTCACCCGCTGACCGCCGCTCGCATAAACCTTCAGCGGTTTTTCTTGCAAAATGTGATCCATCAAATTGAAATAGTGGCAACATTTTTCCACCAGCGTGCCGCCCGTGTTCTGCGAGAAGCGATTCCAATCGCCCACCTTCGGGTAAAACGGCTC
>JAYVJQ010000235.1:0-3418 GCA_043769055.1 Allobrachymonas sp. | reverse complement strand
AACAGCATTGGCCTGCTGGTGGAGCCGCGCTACCTGCAAGTGGTGCAGGTGCTGCCGCCCTCTTTAGTAGCCAACGCATTGGCTGTGCAGGAGGCTTATAAAGAATACCAAGAACGTGCTTTGGCGCGTGGCGGCTTGCGAAAAATGTATATCGGCACACTCACCCTGAGCTTGTTTTTAGCGGTGTTTGGTGCGGTGTTGCTGGCCGTGCTGCTGGGCAACCAGATACTGCGCCCGCTCTTGGTGCTGGCCGATGGTGTGGCGCGGGTGGCTGCAGGCGACTTGCAGACTAAAGTGGCTTTGCAAACCAAAGACGAGCTGGGCGGCCTGACGCGCTCGTTTGCCGACATGACGCGCCAACTGCTGGATGCACGCAGCCAAGTGCAACGAAGCATGGAGCAAGTAGATGCCTCGCGCGCTAATTTGCAGACCATTTTGGATAACTTGACCTCTGGTGTGATCGTGCTGGATGCTACGGGCACCATCATTTCTTCCAACCCCGGCGCCACACGCGTGCTGCGCATGCCGTTGGCCGCTTACGAATACCAGCGGCTCGATGCAGTGCCAGGGCTAGCGGCCTTTGCCCAAGGTGTGGCCCAGCAGTTCGATGCCTTCTTGGGCGATCGCAGCTCGCACGGCTTAGACCATTGGCAGCACTCGTTTGAGTTAGCACACCATGGCAGCGCGGCGGCGGCGTCAGACATGCTGGCACCCGGCGGCGCCAATACGATCAGCGTCATTGCACGCGGCGCCGAGCTGCCGCAGGCGCGGCGCTTGTTGGTGTTTGACGATATTTCTGAGGTGGTTTCGGCCCAGCGCGCGCAGGCCTGGGGCGAAGTAGCGCGGCGCTTGGCGCACGAGATCAAAAATCCGCTGACCCCCATTCAGTTGTCTGCCGAGCGCCTAGCAATGAAGCTGCAAGGCAAGCTGGATGCGCCTGACCATGCTATTTTGACTAAGTCTGTCAAAACCATTGTGGACCAGGTCGATGCGATGAAACGCTTGGTCAATGAGTTTCGAGACTATGCGCGGCTGCCCAGTGCCGATTTGAAACCAATAGACCTTAATGCGCTGGTGACCGATGTGTTGCAACTGTATGCGCCTGAAGGCAGTGAAGTGCCCGTTATCAGCCAACTGATGCCACTGTGCCCGCCGATTCTGGGCGACGCACAGCAACTGCGCCAGGTGATTCACAACCTGCTGCAAAACGCACAAGATGCCACACTGGCCCGCTTGCAAACTCCCAGTGCAGCAGAAAGCGCCGTCGCTCTAGAAGCCCCGGCAGTCACCATCAGCACCCAGCTCAGCGAAAGCGGTAAGCGCGTGCGTCTGATTGTGCGAGACTGCGGAGCCGGTTTTGCCCAGCATATTTTGCAGCGCGCCTTTGAACCGTATGTCACCACCAAAGCCAAGGGCACTGGGCTGGGACTGGCTGTGGTCAAGAAGATTGCCGACGAACACGGTGCCCGTATCGACCTGTCCAACCGCACAACACCCGGACAAAGCACCGCTGCAGGGGAAAACGATACAAAATTGGTCGTAGGTGCCCAGGTTATTCTGTCTTTTGCTGTGGTTTAATACACACAGTCGCGAATCTACAACAAGCGCGACACTTGTTGGGTGCTGACGCTGCCCTACAGGCTGCAGGGCAACAACAACATCGCAAGCAAACGCAAAGAGCAATATGGCAAATATATTGGTAGTAGACGACGAGCTGGGCATCCGTGACCTGCTCATGGAAATTCTCAACGACGAAGGACACAACGTTGAAGTGGCCGAAAACGCGGGCCAAGCCCGCTTGGCCCGCCAGCGCTTCACCCCCGATTTGGTGTTGCTGGATATTTGGATGCCCGACACCGACGGCGTCACCCTACTCAAAGAGTGGGCCGCCTCGGGCCTACTGAGCATGCCTGTGATCATGATGAGCGGCCATGCCACTATCGACACCGCTGTGGAGGCCACCAAGATTGGCGCGCACTCCTTCCTTGAAAAACCCATCACCTTGCAAAAGCTGCTTAAAGCAGTCAATGAAGGCCTGGCCAAAGGCAGCCGCATCAAGGTGATGAGCCCCGCATCAGTTGCCCCCAAAGCCCCCGAGCTGACGGTGGAATCGGCCATGATGGGCGGCCAAACCTTGCCCGCGATTATGGACATTGGCCCCGTAGCTAATCAAAACTTCCAACTCGACAAGCCCCTGCGCGAGGCGCGCGATGAGTTTGAAAAAGCCTACTTTGAATACCACCTGTCCAAAGAAGGCGGCTCGATGACCCGGGTTGCCGAAAAAACCGGCTTAGAGCGCACCCACTTGTACCGCAAGCTCAAACAGCTCGGCGTCGATTTGAGCCGTAGCAAGCGCAGCGCCTAATATCTATCCGCTCGCCCCAAGAGCGGAATTTTCAAACGCTTGGCATCGGCTATAATCTAAGGCTTGCTTAAACTTAAGCAACATTTGGCCTGGTAGCTCAGTCGGTAGAGCAGAGGATTGAAAATCCTTGTGTCGGTGGTTCGATTCCGCCCCGGGCCACCAAAATTCGTAATGAAATCAACGGGTTATCAGAAATGATAGCCCGTTTTTCTTTGCCTGCGTCAACCAAGTGTCAACCTAGATAACGGATTAAGCTTTACAGCCTCTTGAAGGTGCTCGGGTGCAAGATGGGCATAACGCATAGTCATCGTTAGATTTGCGTGCCCTAGGATGCGTTGCAGGGTCAGTATGTTGCCCCCGTTCATCATGAAGTGGCTGGCGAATGTATGCCTGAGAACATGCGTCATTTGCCCGTCTGGAAGTGCGATGCCGCTTCGTTCTACAGCTTCTCTGAATGCTGATATCGAATAATCAAATAGTCGATGCACTCGCGCATGTACTTTTGTATGCTTTATTAATTCAGCATATAGCGCGTCGTCTATTGGTACGCCACGAACTTTGCCAGATTTTGTTCTAGCGAATTCAATCATGCCCGGACGCAACTGAGCAAGCGTCAATTCTTCACCTTCACTCCATCTTGCCCCTGTTGAAAGACAAATTTTGCTGATCAGTTTTACGTGCGGGTTACGCGACTTGTCCATTGCTTCAAACAACGACACGATCTGCTCATTGATTAAAAACGAAAGCTCAATTTCTTGAATTTTGAATGACCGCAATTGTGCTAGAGGATTGTCTTTTTTCCAATGCCCAAGCCGCGTTAATTCATTGAAAACGCTTCTTAGGTACGCATGCTCACGATTTAAATTATTTTGCGAAATTCCCTCGCCGATACGCTTTGTTCGATAGGCTGCAAACATTTCCACCGTGAATTTATCTGCGACAGGATTTCCTAATGCGGTTGAAAGGTGTAGTAACCGACTTTTGGTGTTTACACCAGAACGCAAACCAGAGCCATGATTTTCAAACCAAAATTCGATCAGCTCCGATAGCTTG
>JAYVJQ010000234.1:0-10477 GCA_043769055.1 Allobrachymonas sp. | reverse complement strand
GTTGTAGCGCTCGCCCGCAGTGACCAAGCCTGAAGAATATTGGGTGCCAATTTCTTTGACTTCTTTCTCGGCGCGCTCAACGATGGTGTGCTTCTCTTGAGGCACGAGCATGTCGTCAATCGCAATCGAGATACCTGCGCGTGTGGCCAAACGGAAACCAGCTTGCAGCAGCTTGTCAGCCAGCACCACGGTTTCTTTCAGGCCGCACTTGCGGAACGAGGTATTGATCAGTTTAGAAATTTCTTTCTTCTTGAGCGACTTGTCGATGTTCTCAAATGCCAAGCCCTTGGGCAAAATTTCCGACAGCAAAGCGCGGCCCACGGTAGTGGAGCGCAGCTTGATCGCTGAGGTGAATTCGCCCGTGACTTTGTCTTTGGTGTATTCGACCATGCGCACATTGATGCGCGCAGTCATCTCGACCACATTGTTGTCCAGCGCGCGCTGCAACTCAGCCAGATCGGTGAAGACCATGCCTTCGCCTTTGCCGTTGACGCGCTCGCGGGTAGCGTAGTACAAGCCCAGCACCACGTCTTGCGACGGGACGATGGAAGGCTCGCCAGAAGCAGGGAAGAGCACGTTGTTAGAAGCCAGCATCAAGGTGCGGCATTCCATTTGCGCTTCAACAGAGAGCGGAATGTGCACAGCCATTTGGTCACCGTCGAAGTCGGCGTTGAAGGCCGAGCAAACGAGGGGGTGCAACTGAATGGCTTTGCCTTCAATCAAAATCGGCTCAAAGGCTTGAATGCCTAAGCGGTGCAGCGTGGGTGCGCGGTTAAGCAACACGGGATGCTCGCGGATCACCTCTTCCAAGATGTCCCACACCACTGGCGTGCCTGATTCCACTTCCTTCTTTGCGGCCTTGATGGTGGTGGCAATGCCACGCGCTTCCAATTGAGCAAAGATGAAGGGCTTGAACAGCTCGAGTGCCATCAGCTTGGGCAAGCCGCACTGGTGCAGCTTGAGCGTTGGGCCCACGGTAATCACGGAACGACCGGAGTAGTCCACACGCTTGCCCAGCAAGTTCTGACGGAAACGACCACTCTTGCCTTTGATCATGTCGGCCAAAGATTTGAGCGCGCGCTTGTTAGCACCCGTCATGGCTTTGCCACGGCGACCGTTGTCCAGCAGGCTATCGACCGATTCTTGCAGCATGCGCTTCTCGTTGCGCGCGATGATCTCGGGCGCTTTGAGTTCAAGCAGGCGGCGCAAACGGCTGTTGCGGTTGATCACGCGGCGGTACAGATCATTAAGATCCGACGTAGCGAAACGGCCACCATCCAGCGGCACGAGTGGGCGCAGATCGGGCGGCAACACAGGCAGCACTTCAAGAATCATCCAATCAGGCTTCATGCCAGATTTTTTGAACGCTTCAATCACTTTGAGGCGCTTGGCGTTCTTCTTGATTTTGATTTCTGAGCCGGTCAAGTCATTGCGCAGCTTCTCGATTTCTACGTCTAATTCGAGGCCAGCCAAGAGTTCTTTGATGCCTTCCGCGCCCATTTTGGCTTGGAATTCATCGCCGTACTCTTTGACTTTGGCATCGTAGTCGTCTTCGGTCATGATGCTGAATTTCTTCAGCGGGGTCATGCCGGGATCGGTGACAACGTAGGCTTCAAAGTACAGCACGCGCTCGATATCGCGCAGGGTCATGTCGAGCACGAGGCCCAAACGCGATGGCAGCGATTTCAAGAACCAGATGTGGGCGCAAGGTGCGGCCAAATCGATATGGCCCATGCGCTCGCGGCGCACTTTAGCCTGCGTCACTTCAACGCCGCACTTCTCGCAAATCACGCCACGGTGCTTGAGGCGCTTGTATTTGCCGCAGAGGCATTCGTAGTCTTTGATGGGGCCAAAAATCTTGGCACAAAACAGACCATCGCGCTCAGGCTTGAAGGTGCGGTAGTTGATCGTCTCGGGTTTTTTCACTTCGCCGAAAGACCAGCTGCGGATCTTCTCGGGCGAGGCGATGCCGATACGGATGGCATCGAAATGCTCATCAGGGGTGAACTGCTTGAAGAGGTCAAGTAAGGATTTCATGTGTCCAGTTCTTTCCAATTAGTTACGCTCAAGTTCAATGTTGATGCCCAAGGAACGAATTTCCTTGACCAACACATTGAACGACTCAGGCATGCCGGCCTGGATGGTGTGCTCGCCTTTGACGATGCTTTCGTACACCTTGGTACGGCCTTGCACGTCGTCGGACTTGACAGTTAACATCTCTTGCAAGGTGTAAGAAGCGCCATAGGCTTTGAGTGCCCACACTTCCATCTCGCCGAAACGCTGACCGCCAAACTGGGCCTTGCCGCCCAGAGGCTGCTGAGTGACCAAGCTGTAAGGGCCAGTAGAGCGTGCGTGCATCTTGTCGTCCACCAAGTGGTGCAGTTTCAAGACGTGCATGTAGCCCACGGTGGTGGGGCGCTCGAATTGCTCGCCTGTTTGGCCATCGTGCAAGTAAGCTTGCGTGAGCGTTGTCGTCAAGCCCTTGGCTTTTGCAACACCTTCTGGATAAGCCAGCTTGAGCATCGCGCGGATTTCTTCTTCGGCTGCGCCGTCGAACACGGGGGTGGCAAAGGTCACGCCTTTGGCCAAGTTACCCGCCATCTCTTGCACATCCACATCCGAGAGTTTGGACAAATCTTCTTTGCGGCCCGAGGCGTTGTAGAAGCTTTCCATGTATTTGCGCAGCTCAGCAGCTTTGGCTTGTTGTTGCAACATATCGCCAATGCGCTGACCAATGCCTTTACCGGCCCAGCCTAAGTGCACTTCCAGCACCTGACCCACGTTCATGCGCGAAGGCACGCCCAGCGGGTTGAGCACGATGTCGCACGGTGTGCCATCAGCCATGTAGGGCATGTCTTCCACAGGCACGATCTTGGAGACCACACCCTTGTTGCCGTGACGGCCGGCCATCTTGTCACCGGGCTGCAAGCGGCGCTTGACGGCCAAATAGACCTTGACCATTTTGAGCACGCCTGCTGGCAACTCATCGCCTTGCGTGAGCTTTTTGCGCTTTTCTTCAAAAGCGAGATCGAAGCTGTGACGCTGTTGCTCAATCGAATTCTTAATCGATTCGAGCTGCGCAGCCACATCTTCATCAGAAGGGCGAATATCGAACCAATGGTATTTCTCCACTGAAGCCATATAGGCTTTATCGATTTTGCTGCCTTTGGCCAGCTTTTGCGGGCCACCCGTGGCTGTTTTGTTGACCAACAGCTTTTCGATGCGGTCAAAAGCATCGGCCTCAACAATGCGCAACTGATCGTTCAAATCAAGGCGGAAGCGCTTCAATTCATCGTCAATAATTTGCTGAGCACGTTTGTCGCGCACGATGCCTTCGCGGGTGAAGACTTGAACGTCAATCACCGTGCCGGCGCTGCCTTGATCGACGCGCAGCGAGGTGTCTTTCACATCGCTGGCTTTCTCGCCAAAGATCGCGCGGAGCAATTTCTCTTCAGGCGTGAGAGTAGTCTCGCCCTTAGGAGTGACTTTGCCCACCAAGGTATCGCCGGGCTGCACTTCTGCACCCACGTAGATGATGCCGGACTCATCCAACCGGTTGAGCTGCTGCTCAGACAAGTTAGGAATATCGCGGGTGATCTCTTCTGAGCCAAGCTTGGTGTCGCGCGCCATGACGACGAGTTCTTCGATATGGATCGAGGTGTAGCGGTCTTCAGCCACCACGCGCTCGCTGATCAAGATCGAGTCTTCGAAGTTGTAGCCGTTCCAAGGCATGAAGGCGACCAGCATGTTTTGGCCGAGAGCCAATTCACCCAAGTCGGTGGATGCGCCATCAGCCACCACATCACCTTTAGCAATCTTGTCGCCACGCTTGACGATAGGACGCTGATGGATATTGGTGTTTTGGTTTGAGCGCTGGTACTGGATCAGGTTGTAAATATCCACACCCACTTCGCCAGCAGTTGCTTCCTTGTCGTCCACACGCACCACGATACGGCTGGCATCGACGTAATCGACCACACCGCCACGATTGGCTGTCACCACGGTACCAGAATCCACAGCTGCCACACGCTCAATGCCTGTGCCCACAAAGGCCTTTTCTGGGCGCAGTACTGGCACTGCTTGACGCTGCATGTTCGCACCCATCAAGGCGCGGTTGGCATCGTCGTGCTCCAAGAAGGGCACAAGCGAGGCAGCTACCGAGACGATCTGCGCTGGCGACACATCCATGTACTGGATGACACTTGCGCCGACCAACACGGACTCACCTTTGTCACGCGCAGAGATCAGCTCGCCAGTGAGCTTGCCATCTTTATCCAGCACGGTGTTGGCCTGAGCGATCACATACTTGCCTTCTTCGATGGCAGAGAGGTAATCGATCTGGTTGGTGACTTTGCTGTCAATCACGCGGCGATACGGCGTTTCAATGAAGCCGTACTCATTCAAGCGGGCATACAAGGCCAGCGAGTTGATCAGGCCAATGTTCGGGCCTTCAGGCGTTTCAATGGGGCATACACGGCCATAGTGCGTGACGTGAACGTCGCGCACTTCAAAGCCAGCGCGCTCGCGGGTCAAACCGCCAGGGCCAAGAGCAGAGACGCGGCGCTTGTGCGTGATCTCTGACAAGGGGTTGGTCTGATCCATGAACTGCGAGAGCTGTGATGCGCCGAAGAACTCTTTCAAAGCCGCAGAGATGGGCTTGGAGTTGATCAAGTCATGCGGCATCAGTGGCTCTTGCTCGGCCTGACCCAAGCGCTCTTTCACGGCTTTTTCGATACGCGCCAAGCCAGTGCGGTACTGGTTTTCAGCTAGCTCGCCCACGCAACGCACGCGGCGGTTGCCTAGGTGATCGATGTCATCGACTTCGCCACGGCCATTGCGCAGATCAACGAGGATCTTCACGACCGAGAGAATGTCTTCATGCGACAATACCATCTCACCAGCA
The DNA here is from genome assembly GCA_043769055.1 of Allobrachymonas sp. Lineage (GTDB taxonomy): Bacteria > Pseudomonadota > Gammaproteobacteria > Burkholderiales > Burkholderiaceae_C > JANMDU01. The sequence continues at coordinate 5,574 of JAYVJQ010000234.1, read as the reverse complement.
GAGCCATCGCGGCCCACGCGAGCGTTGAACTTCATGCGGCCCACGCGTGACAAGTCATACGTGTCGGGGTTGAAGAACAGGCGGTGGAACAGGGCTTGCACAGCATCTTCTGTGGGCGGCTCGCCAGGGCGCATCATGCGGTAGATGGCCACGCGAGCGGCCATCTCATCTTGCGTTTCGTCGATACGCAAGCTCTGGGAGATGTAAGCACCTTGATCGAGCTCGTTGGTGTACAGGCATTGCAGGTCTTGCACATTGGCAGCGCGCAGCTTTTTCAGCAAAACTTCGGTCAACTCATCGTTGGCCTTGGCAATGATCTCGCCGGTGTCTTGATCAACAATGTTGCGAGCAACTACACGGCCCACGAGGAAGTCTTCTGGCACGCTAATGTGCGTGGTTTTAGAAGCTTCGAGTTCGCGGGTGTGCTTGGCAGTCACGCGCTTGTCTTTGGCCACAATGACTTTGCCGCTCTTGTCGGTGATGTCAAAGCGGGCCACTTCACCGCGCAGACGCTCAGCCACGAATTCGAGCTGTGCGCCACTGTCCATTAAGCGGAAATTGTCGAACACAAAGAAGTTGGCAAGAATAGCCTCAGGCATCATGCCGATGGCTTTGAGCAAAATCGTCACGGGCATTTTGCGGCGACGATCCACGCGGAAGTACAGCAGATCTTTCGGGTCGAATTCAAAATCGAGCCAAGAGCCACGGTAAGGAATCACGCGCGCCGAGAACAGCAATTTGCCAGAGCTGTGGGTCTTGCCTTTGTCGTGCTCAAAAAACACGCCGGGGCTGCGATGCAACTGAGACACGATCACGCGCTCCGTGCCGTTGATGATGAATGAGCCTTTGTCGGTCATCAGGGGCACTTCGCCCATATAGACTTCTTGCTCTTTGACCTCTTTGACCACCTTGGACTGCGGGGTGGATGATTCACGGTCATAAATGATGAGTTGCACGCGGGCGCGCACAGCAGAGCCGAAGGTCAAACCACGGGTTTGGCATTCGCGCACATCAAAGGCAGGCTTGGCCAAGTTGTATTCGAGAAATTTCATCTCGACAAAACCATTGTGCGAGACGATGGGGAATGCGGATTCAAAAGCGGCTTGTAAGCCCTCATGAACGCGCTTGGTTGGAGCAGAACCAGATTGCAAGAAGAGCGTGTAGGCATCTTTTTGCATTTGGAGCAAATAAGGAACTTCGAGCACCGCTTCGCGAGTACCAAAACTCTTGCGAATGCGTTTGCGCTCAGTGTAGGAATAGGTCGAAACTTGGGCCATGAGATCTCCGGGGGAAGTCTTGGCGACTGGCTAAGTTGCCCCACGATCAAACGGGGAAACCCTCTTGGCGGCTGGCCACTACCAGCCGTTGGCGGACGGCATTGCATTGCGCAACACCCGAGCCAAGCGGTCTTCTGCAGTCACGTCAGAAGACACAAAAAAACGCTTTGGTTAAAACACTTTTTTGTGCCTTCTTGTAGATGAAATTACTTTCATCTACAAGCGGCAAAGGCTGGAGACTTTTTCAAGCACTCCAGCCTCGAGTTTTTTTGAATTACTTCAACTCTGCTTTCGCGCCAGCTTCTTCGAGCTTTTTCTTAGCAGCTTCAGCATCAGCTTTCGGCACGGCTTCTTTGACAACCTTAGGTGCTGCATCGACCAGATCCTTGGCTTCTTTGAGGCCCAAACCGGTGATTTCGCGCACAGCTTTAATGACGGACACTTTGTTAGCGCCAGTTTCGAGCAACACGACGTTGAAGTCGGTCTTCTCTTCAACAGCAGCTGCAGCGCCACCGCCACCAGCAGCAGGAGCTGCCATTGCTGCAGCGCTTACGCCGAATTTTTCTTCGATGGCTTTCACCAGGTCGTTGAGTTCCATGACCGTCATGCTATCTAGCGAGGTCAGGAATGCGTCTTTATCAAATGCCATGATTTGAGTTCCTTATGATTTTGAAAATAAATGGTTTGCAAAGCGCGCGGTTTAAGCGGCTTCGCCTTTCTTTGCCGCCAAAGCGCCCAACACCACTGCGGTGCGGGACATAGGGGACATGAGCAAGCCACAAAGCTGTGCGAGTAACACTTCCTTGGTTGGAATGTTGGCCAGTTGCTTGACCGCGTTGACATCCAAAGCTTTACCTGCATACGCACCACCGCGCAAGACCAATTTTTCGTTGGTTTTAGCGAAATCGGCCAGCACTTTAGCTGCGCCTACTGCGTCTTCAGAAAAGCCATAGATCAACGGGCCAGTCATCTGCTCGGACACGACCTCGAAGGCACTGCCTGCAACAGCACGGCGAGCGAGTGTGTTTTTCAACACACTCAGGCTCACACCTTTGCTGCGGGCATCAATGCGCAACTTGGTCATGTCTGCCACCGTGATACCACGGTATTCCGCCATGACAAGCGTTTGAGCTTTTGCTGCGAGCCCCGTCACTTCTTCAATGACGGCTTGTTTCTCACTGCGATTCAGACTCAACGTCTTTCTCCTTGAACAATGTGATGTTTGCTTTTTCAAGCATTCATCACGCTACGAGTTCAGCGATCAACTGCCAAATATTTCCAAGTCAAAACTCTTCAATTGTTTGTCAGCGGGACCGCCATCTGCGCTGGTAGCTGCCTTACGACAACAATTAAACAATTCACCCGAAAGCTTCATGCACCAACGGTCTTGGATGGCCTGTCAAGCAGCTTTGACCGAGATCAAAACGCCTGAAACAGCCCACCGTTTCAACTCAAGCGCGCCAGACCAGCGCGTCCGAGCCAACCTCTTTAGGCCGCCAGAGACTGGATGTCCACGCGGACACCCACACCCATGGTGGAGGAAACAGCCAATTTCTTCAAATACACGCCTTTGCTCGATGCGGGCTTGGCTTTCGTCAAGGCCTCCATCAGTGCGCTCAAATTGCCTTGCAACTTAGCAGCTTCAAATGAGCGACGGCCAATCGTGGCATGCACGATACCGGCCTTGTCAACACGGAACTGCACCTGACCAGCTTTTGCGTCGCGCACGGCCTTAGCAACATCGGGCGTCACCGTGCCAACCTTCGGGTTAGGCATCAAACCACGTGGGCCGAGGATTTGGCCCAGCGTACCCACAACGCGCATCGCGTCAGGGGCAGCAATGACCACATCAAAAGGCATATTGCCAGCTTTGACCATGGCAGCCAAATCATCCATGCCGACGATGTCTGCACCAGCGGCTTTGGCTTCTTCAGCCTTAGCACCTTGGGCGAACACAGCCACACGCTTGGTCTTGCCTGTGCCGTTAGGCAACACGACAGCGCCGCGCACGACTTGATCGGATTTCTTGGCATCAATACCGAGCTGCACAGCCACATCGATGGATTCATCGAACTTGGCAGTAGCTGCGGCTTGCACGATACCTAAGGCATCAGCAATCGCGTACAGCTTGTTGCTGTCCACTTTGCCAACTTGAGCTTTTTGTTTCTTTGTGAGTGCCATGATTACAGACCCTCCACCGTGACGCCCATGGAGCGTGCGGAACCAGCCAATGTACGAACTGCGGCATCAATGCTGGCAGCATTCATGTCTTTGATTTTGCCTTTGGCGATCTCTTCGAGCTGAGCTTTGGTGATCTTGCCAACTTTATCAACGTGAGGCTTGGCAGAGCCTTTGTCGAGCTTGATCGCCTTCTTGATCAAGGTGGTCGCGGGCGGCGTCTTGATGATGAAGGTAAAGCTCTTGTCTGCAAATGCTGTGATCACCACAGGCAGAGGCAAGCCTGGCTCGATGCCTTGCGTCTGCGCGTTGAACGCCTTGCAGAACTCCATGATGTTCAAACCACGTTGGCCCAAAGCGGGACCAATGGGTGGCGAGGGGTTAGCCTTACCGGCTGGCACTTGCAGCTTCACGAAGCCGACAATTTTCTTTGCCATGTTTTCTCCTGACGGGTATTAACGCTACAGATGTAGCTCCCCGTTGGGCACCAACGATTCATTAAATTTTTATGGATCGTTGACACTGTTAACAACTCATTGAGCTTTGATCGCGCTGAATTGGAAGGCGCGAATTTTTGCCTATTTTCACAGGCGAGTTTGCGAAAATTTTTAAGTTTTCTCGATCTCAGCGAAATCAAGCTCCACGGGCGTTGCACGACCAAAAATCGTGACTGAGACGCGCACTTTGCTTTTCTCGTAATTGACTTCTTCGACCGAGCCGTTGAAATCTGTGAACGGACCTTCTTTGACACGCACCAACTCGCCCACCGTGAATTCCACCTTGTGACGCGGGCTGGCCGAGCCAGTTTTCATTTGATTGACGATTTTCTCAACTTCAGCCTCAGAAATCGCCACGGGGCGATTGCGCGCGCCACCCACAAAGCCGGTGACTTTGCTGGTGTGCTTGACCAAGTGCCAAGACTCATCATCCATCACCATTTCCAGCAGCACATAGCCGGGGAAGAATTTGCGCTCAGTGGTTTTGCGCTGACCATTCTTCATCTCCACCACTTCTTCTGTGGGCACAAGGAAACGGCCAAATTTAGCTTGCATGCCTGCGCGTGCGATGCGCTCGTTGACGTTGCGCTCAACCGCTTTTTCCATACCAGAATAAGCCTGCACTACGTACCATTGCATGCCCTCGGCTGGCGCATACGATGGCTCAGCTACCTCTTGAACAACAGCCGCAGCTGCGACTACTTCTTCGTGTAATTCAGACATGGCTTATCTCCAACCCAAAATCAGACTGAAAATGATCCACTCGAGCGACTTGTCAGTCAGCCACAAGAACAGCGCCATCACCACCACAAATGCAAAGACATATGCCGTCATTTGCATGGATTCTTTGCGTGTGGGCCAGACGACTTTTTTCGCCTCGCGCCAAGCATCGCGGCCAAAAGCCACGAATTCTTTGCCCGACTCCGATGACATAAAAACCACCACCGCCGCCACGATGGCCGCGATCAATGCGCCCCACTGAGCGAGCTGTCCCTGCTTGGTGAGCATGTAAAAGCCCACGATGCCCCCGATCACAAGCAACACAGCCACAGCCAATTTGGCTTTGTCTGCGCCGGTGTTCACGGTTTCAATTTGCTCTGCTGCCATGTTTCACTTCATTTCTTAGCCCGGTTTGCACCAAACTCTTTAAACAGACAAGCCCGGCGGGTTTCGCCGGGCTGTTTTTAAGACTTGGCCAACAGATATTTTGAGAATCTGTTGGCAGGGGCGGAGGGCCTCGAACCCCCAACCTTCGGTTTTGGAGACCGACACTCTGCCAGTTGAGCTACGCCCCTACAGTCTTAACTTAATTACTTCACAATCTTCGCCACCACGCCAGAGCCGACCGTGCGGCCACCCTCGCGAATAGCAAAGCGCAGGCCTTCTTCCATGGCGATTGGGGCGATCAGCTTGACGCTGATGCTCACGTTGTCGCCCGGCATGACCATCTCTTTGTCTTTTGGCAACTCAATCGCACCCGTCACGTCCGTTGTGCGGAAGTAGAACTGAGGGCGGTAGTTGTTGAAGAATGGTGTGTGACGGCCACCTTCGTCTTTGGACAGCACATAGACTTCGCCAGAGAACTCGGTGTGAGGCTTGATGGAGCCGGGCTTGCACAGCAC
>JAYVJQ010000233.1:0-5243 GCA_043769055.1 Allobrachymonas sp. | reverse complement strand
GACGATATTGATTTCGCTATCAAGCAAATATTTAATTTCGCTACTGCTCAGCGTAAATCCCTCAGCGAGTTCAAAACCGAATTGCATCCCGGTGTAATTGCAGGTCAACGGGTACTTCCAGTGAACGTCGCAGGCTGCTACGCTCCTGCTGGGCGCTATGCCCATATAGCCTCGGCCTACATGGGTGTCTCCACGGCAAAAGCTGCTGGCGTGAAAACCATTGTTGCTTGTTCTGGCCCATTTCGTGGTGGCCCGATGCATCCTTACCTGATGTACGCTTTCGACAAAGCCGGTGCGGATGTGATCCTGACACTTGGCGGCGTGCAGGCGATTGCCACGATGGCCTATGGTTTATTCACAGGCAAGCCAGCGGATGTGATCGTGGGGCCTGGCAATAAGTTCGTTGCCGAGGCCAAGCGCAGTTTGTTTGGCAAAGTAGGGATTGACGTGTTCGCCGGCCCTTCAGAAGTTGCCGTGATTGCCGATGAAACCGCAGATGCAGCGATTGTGGCCAGCGATTTGGTGGGGCAGGCTGAGCATGGTCATGAATCGCCCGCTTGGCTCTTCACCACGGATGAAAAACTCGCTCGCGACGTTATGGCGCGTGTCCCTGCCCTGATTGATCAACTGCCACCCATCGCTAAAGATGCCGCCTTCTGCGCTTGGCGCGATTATGGTGAGGTTATGCTGTGCTCCAACCGCGAGGAGATGGCCAAAATTTCCGATCAGTACGCCCCAGAACATTTGGAAGTGCATACCCAGGATTTGAATTGGTGGCTGGAGAATCTCACCTGTTATGGCTCACTCTTCCTAGGTGAAGAAACCACGGTGGCTTATGGCGACAAGGCCAGCGGACCCAACCATGTGTTGCCAACGAAAGGGGCGGCAAGGTATTCGGGTGGCCTGTCAGTTCATAAATTCATGAAGACGCTCACTTGGCAACAAATGACGCGCGAAGCGGCGCGCGATATTGGTTTGACCACCGCGCGCATTTCTCGGCTTGAAGGCATGGAAGCGCATGCCCGGACTGCGGATGATCGCTTGGCAAAATATTTCCCAGATCAAAAGTTTGATCTCGGTGAGCCCGTGACCGCATGAACATTCAAAAGCTCTTTGACCTGACGGGGCGCACCGCCTTCGTCTCAGGCGGTAACTCAGGTATCGGCGAGGCGATGGCAACGGCGCTTGGTTTGGCGGGCGCGCAAATTATTCTGGCAGCGCGGCGCGAAGATGCCTTGCGCGCCAGCGCCGAGCGCTTGCTAGCGCAAGGCATCCAAGTCAAGTGGATTTCGTGTGATCTCGCAGACGTTGCAGCAACTCAGGCAGCAGCCCAGCAGGCCTTATCGCTCGGGTCAGTTGACATCTTGGTCAATGCAGCAGGCGTCAATTTGCGCGAGCCATTCATGGCCATCACGCCTGAGACTTGGCAAACTCAAATCAACCTGCATTTGAGTGCCCCCTTCTTCCTCACACAAGCGTTTGCACCGCACATGGCTGAGCGCGGCTGGGGGCGCATTATCAATATTGCCAGCCTACAAAGCTATCGCGCCTTTGCAAATAGTGCGCCCTATGGTGCTGGCAAGGGCGGCGTGGTGCAACTGACCAAAGCGATTGCACAAGAATGGTCTGCCAAAGGCATTACTTGCAATGCGATGGGTCCGGGATTCTTCCCCACGCAGCTCACCGCACCAGTATTTGCGAATCCTGAATTAGCTCAAAAAAATGCTCTGCAAACCTGCATGGGCCGCAACGGTGATCTCATCGATCTTTATGGTTTGTCAGTATTTTTAGCCAGCGATGCCTCCAGCTACATCACAGGTCAAACCATGATGATTGATGGCGGCTTCACTGCGAAATAGAAAGCCCGTATGCCTCATACGGTTCTTGATTTGCCTAACCCAGAGTACCCATCATGAAAGCATTGGTCTATACCCAACCCAACGAAGTTCAACTGCTCGACCAGCCTGATCCTGTATTGCAGTCCGAGGAAGTTATTTTGAAAATAGAAGCCGTGGGCATCTGCGGCTCGGATATGCACGCTTATCACGGGCATGACCCACGTCGCAAGCCCGGCTTGATCTTGGGGCATGAGTTTTGCGGCACGGTGGTGGAAAGCGCCGCTGCGCAATACAGCAAAGGCATCCGCGTTACGGGCAATCCGCTCATCACCTGCGGCGTGTGCGAATACTGCGTGCAAGGTCGCAACAACCTCTGCAGCAACCGCACCATGGTGGGCATGACGCGCCCCGGTGCATTTGCCCAATACATGTCGATTCCCGCTGCATCGCTGATTGACATGCCGCAAGACATGCCCGCAGCGCATGCAGCTGTCACCGAGCCCGCAGCCACTGCCTTGCATGCCATCAATTTGTCGATGCGCGCACTGGTGCGCCCCGTGCAAGAGTGCAGTGTGCTTATCTTGGGTGGTGGCGCGATTGGCATGCTTGCGGCCCTGCTGCTCAAAAACTATGGCTGCATGGACGTGACAGTGGCCGAAGTTAATCCCCTGCGCCGCCAGCAAATTGAGCAATATGCACAGGTTAAAACCTACAGCCCAAAAGAAACATCACCCGCCGAGAATGCCTTTGACTATGTGATGGATGCAGTAGGCTCCAAAATCACCCGCAACACCGCTTTCGCCAGCGTGAAAACCGGTGGTGTGATCATGCATATCGGCCTACAAGACTGGGCCAGCGAAATCGATATGCGCCGCCTGACGCTGGCTGAAATTACGCTGCTGGGCACCTACACTTACACCACCGCTGATTTGCGTGCAACGGTGAAACTCATCCACCAAGGCGCTTTCGGCAATCTGGCTTGGCTTGATCAACGCCCTTTGAGCGCAGGCGCACAAGCCTTCCAAGATTTAGACCAAGGCTTGGCTGCATCGGCCAAGGTGATCCTCTGCCCTTAACGTTTGGTCTGCTGATCTGCAAACTTTTTCGTTCTCAGGCATGATTGCCGCCATGAACGAAACAACTCCCTACTCTCCCCCCAAAATCTGGTCACCCCCCGCCTCCAGCGGTGGCCGTTTTGCCAATATCAATCGTCCCATCGCAGGTGCCACGCATGAGAAGGCTTTGCCTGTGGGCAAGCATCCTTTGCAGCTTTATTCGCTGGGCACACCCAATGGCGTGAAAGTCACCGTCATGCTCGAAGAATTGCTGGCTGCGGGCCATAAGGGCGCTGAATACGATGCGTGGCTGATACGCATCAACGAAGGCGCGCAGTTTGGCAGCGGCTTTGTGGAGATCAATCCCAATTCAAAAATCCCGGCGCTGGTGGACCACAGCTTGGCCAAACCACTGCGCGTGTTTGAATCGGGCGCGATGCTGATCTATTTGGCAGAAAAGTTTGGCGCTTTCCTGCCCACGCAAACAGAGGCGCGCGCTGAATGCCTCTCTTGGCTGATATGGCAAATGGGCAGCGCGCCCTTTGTAGGCGGCGGCTTTGGGCATTTTTATGCCTACGCGCCCGAAAAAATTGAATACGCGATTGATCGCTACGCCATGGAAACCAAGCGCCAAATGGACGTGCTCGATCAGTTGCTGGCCACGCGCCGCTATATCTGTGGCGATGAATACACCATTGCCGATATGGCGATTTGGCCTTGGTATGGGCAAATGGCTTTGGGCCGCATGTATGAAGCGGGCGAATTCTTAGCTGTGCATACCTACTCGCATGTGCTGCGCTGGGCCAAAGAGATCGCCGAACGGCCTGCTGTCAAACGAGGCCGTATGGTCAACAGGGTGCAGGGCGAGCCTTCCAGCCAGCTTCACGAGCGCCACGACGCAAGCGACTTTGACACGCAGACGCAAGACAAAATCGCTAAGCCCGCATGATCACCCTCTACGACTGTGCCACAGCCCCCAGCCCGCGCCGCGCACGTATTTTTTTGGCTGAAAAAGGCGTGTCGCATCACACGGTGCAGATTGACCTGAAAACCGGCGAGCAAATGGGTGAGGCTTATCGCGCCATCAACCCCCAGTGCACCGTGCCTGCGCTGCGCACCGAAGAAGGCAGCGTACTCACCGATAACGCCTCAATTGCCGCTTACTTGGAGGCACGCTATCCCCAGCCGCCGCTCATGGGCCAGACGGCGCAAGACAAAGCTGAGATTGCCGGTTGGCAATGGCGCGTGGAGTTTGAAGGCCTCATGGCAATTGCAGAGGTTTTGCGCAACAGCTCTGCGGCCATGGCGGGCCGCGCCCTACCCGGCCCGGTGAACTATGCCCAAATCCCAGCATTGGCCGAGCGCGGCTTGGCGCGTTTGCAGCAGTTTTTCACGACTCTGAACGCCCACCTCGATGGCCGTGACTTCATCGCCGCCAACCAATTGAGCATTGCCGACATCACCGCCGTCGTCGCCGTAGATTTTGCGAGAGTCGCGAAGACCCAACCGAGCGAGCAGCATCCGCATTTGCTACGCTGGCGAGAGAAGATGAGCGAGCGGACTTCAATGGCGCTTTAGAAGCATTTTTAAGCGTTTTGGCTCTATTCCCTTTATATATTTTACATAGTTTGCTATTTAATTGATAGCAATAACTATTCATCCTGAGCTTGCGAAAGTTTCTGCGGCCCAGACTCCTAGATCCAGAATCTGCTAAACGGCCATCACTTTTTACCCATCCAAGCCGCAATCTGGCTCACTACATCCGCCTCAATGCCATTGAAGCCGTGATAACCAAACGCTTCGCAGGGATCTCCGGTGGCTTGGCCGCCTTTGAAGCTGATGAGATCATGGCGCGGGGTGGTTTTTAGTTTGGCCATCAGCGGCGGCAGGTCGGAGTACAGGCAGGAGCTACAGCCGTCTTGCTCGTGGTGCACCACCAAGACAGGAATACGAATCTTGTCCAGCGCCATTTCTGGCACAGCGCGGCTGCGTATGTCAGCAAGAATGCTGGACGTGAGCACGATGCCATCCGCAGACTCCTTGCCTGCCAACTCGGTGGCCACATAAGCCGCAGACTGCGTGCCCCTGCTCGTGCCGATCAGCCAAACGGGCACTTTCGCACTATCACGCAGCCAAGCGATCACGGCTTTCATGTCTTGCGTGTGCTCTATGGACTGCCTTGAACCGCTCAAAAAAGGCGAAGACTGTTTATCTGACGGTGCATCCACCACGGCCACGATCAAGCCTTGCTCAGCAAAAAGCTGCCGCGAACGCACAAGAAAATTACCGTTGCCCCATTTCATGCTGCCATCGGATGCCAATTGCAAACCGCCATGGCCACCTGCTAGCA